>CALRTF020000066.1:0-16212 GCA_943370985.1 Paenacidovorax caeni | reverse complement strand
AACACCGGCATGGTGGTCGGCTCGACGCCCGACGCCAGCGGCAGCCAGGTGGTGCTGAGCCTGACACGCATGAACAAGGTGCGCACGCTGGATGCCGGCAACCTGACCATCACCGTCGATGCGGGTTGTGTGCTGCAAAACCTGCAGGAGGCCTGCGAGCAGGCCGGCTACCTTTTCCCGCTGAGCCTGGCCTCGGAAGGCAGCTGCACCATAGGCGGCAACCTCGGCACCAATGCCGGCGGCACCCAGGTCGTACGTTACGGCAACACGCGTGAACTCTGCCTGGGCCTGGAAGTGGTCAACGCCCAGGGCGAGATCTGGGACGGCCTGACCGGGCTGCGCAAGGACAACACCGGTTACGACCTGCGGCACCTGTTCATCGGCAGCGAAGGCACGCTGGGCGTGATCACCGGCGCGACCATGAAGCTCTACCCGCTGCCCAAAAGCCAGCTCACGGCCTTTGCCGCTGTACCCTCACTCGAAGCCGCAGTGCAACTGCTGGGGCTGGCGCATGAGCACCTCGGCTCCGGCCTGACAGGTTTCGAAGTGATGGGCCAGTTTCCGCTGAGCCTGGTGGCCAAACACTTTCCGCAGCAACGCGTGCCGTTCTGGAAAGAATCCGCGTGGTGCGTGGTGCTGGAGAACTCCGACAACGAATCCGAAGAACATGCGCGCGCCTGTTTCGAGCGCCTGCTCGAAGCCGCCATGGAAGCCGGCTGCGTCAGCGACGCAGTAGTGGCCGAAAGCATGGCCCAGGCACACGCGCTGTGGCACATCCGCGAAAGCATTCCGCTGGCGCAAGCCGAAGAAGGCCTGAACATCAAGCATGACATCTCGATCAATGTCTCGCGCATCCCCGAATTCGTGGCGGAAACCAATGCCCTGCTGCTGGCGCGTTTCCCCGGCGCGCGCCTGGTGGTGTACGGCCACCTCGGCGATGGCAACCTGCACTACAACGTGCAGGCGCCGGAGAACGAAGACCAGGCAGTTTTCCTCAACGAGCAGGAAGCCCCCATGAACGCCCTGGTCTACGAGGTGGTGGACCGCTACCGCGGCTCGATCTCGGCCGAACACGGCGTCGGCAGCCTCAAGGTCGACTCCCTGCCCAAACACAAATCGCCGGTGGCACTCAGCATGATGCGCGCCATCAAGCAGGGGCTGGACCCGCTGAACCTGATGAACCCGGGGCGGGTGCTGAAGGTCTGAGCGCAAGCAGCCGGAAGCAGGATAGCCATGGACGACTTGCCGGGGATTCTTGCTGCGATGCTGCGTTGGCGCGTCGTCGTGGCTGTTGCGGGCACGACGCTGCTGGCCATTGGCGCCGTTCGCTGGATTCCATGGGTTGGCGGGCTGCAGGCCCTTGCCCTCGCGCTTGCCGGGTTTGTCGTCGGTCTGGCATGGGAAGACGGGGCCGAAACATCTCCAGGGGCCAAAACGCCTTCCGACCGGACGACTTCCAAATCCGTCGCAGTTCTTGCTTTCGGGTTTGGCGGCGGCGTGTGGGGCGCACTGAGCAGCACCTCATGGGGCGCTGCCATCCTTGGCGGACTGCTGCTGGTGGGCTGCCTGCTTCTCGGTAGCCGGCTTGCGGCAGTAAAGCAACAGGCAAGCGCACCCGGGTATGCTGCAGCGTGTTTTGCAAGCGCCCTTGCGACTTATGTCGTGACAGTGTGCTGGGTCGGGATGCAGGGATGAAGCGCGTACGACGTCCAGCTTGTGCTTCCTTGAGGAAGAATGCTGCGCATATAATATGCGCATGATTCATGGAGGAAAGCCATGCTGAAATTTGAAAACGCCCCCAAAAAAGCCACCAACCTGTCGCTCAATGCCAGGGTGCTGGAAATGGCGCGTGAAATGGGCATGAATGTCTCCCAGACCGTGGACACCCTGCTGGCGGCCGAGGTGCAGCGCCGTTACTGGGAACAATGGAACGAGGAAAACCGCGAAGCTGTTGCGGCCTACAACGCCCGCATCGCCGGTGAAGGCCTGCCGCTCGCGAAATACCGTACGTTCTAGCATGGCGCGTTACGACGTTTATGCGCATCCGGACGCCACGCTGCGCAAGGTCACGCCTTTCCTGCTGGACGTCCAGAACGACTACATCAACAGCCTTGATTCGCGCGTTGTGATCCCCATGCGGTCCGCCGCGCAGTACCCGCATCCCATGCGCGATTTGAACCCGGTATTCAAGGTCGACGGAAAAGCCGTGGTGCTGGACACCGCCGCCCTCGCCGCCTTTCCGGCGCGGGAATTGAAAAAGCGCGTTGCTGGCCTGCAAGACCAGCGCGAGCACATTGTTGCAGCCATGGACTGCCTGTTTGGAGCTTATTAACGTGCCGTCTCACCCCATCCGCTTCCAGTACGAAGAGTTCATGCGCCATGTGGACACCCACGGCGTGTTCAAGGCCGACCGCACCGGCACCGGCACCAAAAGTGTGTTCGGCTACCAGATGCGTTTCGACCTCAACGAGGGCTTTCCGCTGGTGACCACCAAAAAGGTCCACCTCAAGTCCATCGTCCATGAGCTGCTGTGGTTTCTGCAGGGCTCCAGCGACAACAACTGGCTCAAGCAACGCGGCGTCACCATCTGGGACGAATGGGCGCGCGAGGACGGCGACCTCGGCCCGGTCTACGGCGTGCAGTGGCGCAGCTGGCCGACGCCGGACGGCGGCCACATCGACCAGATCGCCGACGTGATCCAGACCCTCAAGACCAACCCTGATTCGCGCCGCATTATCGTCAGCGCCTGGAACGTGGCCGAGCTGCCCAAGATGGCGCTGATGCCCTGCCACGCTTTCTTCCAGTTCTACGTGGCGCCCGCCACCGAGCCCGGCGGCAAGGGCAAGCTCAGTTGCCAGCTTTACCAGCGCAGCGCCGACATCTTTCTCGGCGTGCCCTTCAACATCGCGAGTTACGCGCTGCTGACCCACATGGTGGCCCAGCAGTGTGATCTCGACGTCGGCGACTTCATCTGGACCGGCGGCGACTGCCACATCTACAGCAACCACGCCGAGCAGGTGGCGCTGCAACTGAGCCGCCAGCCCTTCCCCTACCCGACACTGAACATCAAACGCAAACCGGCTTCGATCTTCGATTACGAATTTGATGATTTCGAGTTTGTGGATTACCAGCACCATGCAGGAATAAAAGCCCCCGTGGCTGTGTAAATTTGATGACCCGCATCAACCTCATCTACGCCCGCGCCGCCAACGGTGTCATCGGCAAGGACGGTGTCATGCCCTGGCATTTGCCGGAAGACCTGGCGCACTTCAAGAAACTCACGAGCGGCTGCCCGGTCATCATGGGCCGCAAGACCTGGGATTCGCTGCCGCCGCGTTTCCGCCCGCTGCCGGGCCGCACCAACATCGTGATCACACGCGACGACGGCTGGCAGGCCGCCGGCGCACAACGCGCCCGCAGCCTGCAGCAAGCGCTGGCGCAGGCTGGCGATGTGCCTGAGATCTGGGTCATCGGCGGTGCGCAGATTTATGCCCAGGCCGAACCGCTGGCCACGCGCGCCGAAGTCACCGAGATTGCGCAGGACTTCGAGGGTGATGCGTATGCCCCGACCCTGGGCCCGGACTGGGTGGAGGACGCGCGTGAAGAACTGATCTCGGCCACCGGCCTGGCCCTCGGTTTTGTGCGTTACCTGCGGCCGGCGCCGGCCTGAGACGAACTCCCGGCGCGCAGCCATGTTCCATCCCCCGCGCTCCTATGTCTACCTCGACACGGTCGCGCGTGCCGGCTCGATCCGCAAGGCCGCAGAAATCCTGCATGTGGCCTCCACGGCGCTGAACCGCAAGATCCTCGAACTCGAGGCCGAACTCGGCACACCGCTGTTCGAACGCCTGCCGCGCGGGGTGCGCCTGACGGCCGCCGGCGAGGTGCTGGTCAACACCATGCGGCGCGGCCTGTCGGACCTGCGCTCGGCCGTCTCGCAAATCGAGCAGTTGCGCGGCATGGTGCGCGGCACGGTACGCATAGGCTGCGCTGAATCGGTGTCCACCGACCTGGTGCCCAGCGCAATTGCGCTGTACCAGCAAAGCCACCCGGGCGTGCAGTTCCGGGTGCTGGCCGGGGTCACCGGACAGTTGCTTGCCGCACTGATGGCCGACGAGGTCGAACTGGTGCTGGTGCACGATCCGGAACCCTCGGACGACCTGCGTGTGATCGCCTCGCTGGACCAGCCCCTGTGCGCCATGATGCGGCCCGACCACCCGCTGGCCGGCCGACAGAAAATCCGGCTCGCGGATTGCCAGAAATACACGGTGGCGCTGGGCGACCACTCTTTCGGCAGCCGCCGCCTGCTCGATGTGCTGATGGCGCGCTCCCGCATGAGCCTGAAAGTGGCACTGGAAGCCAGCACCGTGCAGATGCTCAAGGAGTTCACGCGCCAGACCGGCGCCATCAGCTTCCAGTTCCAGATCGGCACCGAGCAGGAGGTGCGCAAGGGCGAACTGGTGTCCATCCCGCTGACCGACCGCTCGCTGTCTGCCAGCCAGCTGGTGCTGGCGGTGCGTGATGGCCGCGCCCTGCCGGTGGCCACCCTGTCGTTTGCGCAGGCGCTGGTGGCACGGCTGGCCGCCCTCACCCCCTGAGTCCGCCGGGGCCGGCGCCGCCTGGCGGCTGACTGCACACATTTTGTTCTCACCATGAGAGAAACAATGCGCTAGTTGATTGCACCGGTTCCCGGCAGACTGGGCCCATGGATGTTTCTTTCAGCCCTTCTACCGCCAGACACGAACTGCGGGTGCACCGTCTGCCCATGGCCCACCCGGGCGATGTGTCGGCGCTGGCCGGGCTGCTGGATCAGGACCTGTTGCGCGCGCAGGACGTGGTCGCCGTCATCGGCAAGACCGAGGGCAATGGCGGCGTCAATGATTTCACCCGCGGTTTTTTCACGCAGTCCCTGATGGCCTTGCTGGGCGCGCGGCTGGGGCGCGCGCCGCAGGAGCTGCTGCAGGAAATCCCCTGCATCCTGTCGGGCGGCACCGAAGGTGTGCTGAGCCCGCATTACGTCGTGTTTGCGCGTGCCGCGCCAGCGCCCGGCGCCCGGCCCGGCCCGGCATTGGCATTGGGGCGTGCACTGGGCCCGGTGATGCAGGCGCAGCACATGGGACGCTGGGCCCAGGTGCGTCAGGTGGCGGACGCGGTGCGCGCAGCCATGGCCGATGCACACATCAGCGACCCGGCCGACGTGGCCTTTGTCCAGGTCAAATGCCCTTTCCTCACACCGCAGCTTGCCGACGCCGCAACCGCCGCCGGCCATCCACTGGCCTGCCCGGACGCCAATCGCGCGATGGCGCTGGCCCGCGCCGCCGGGGCCTTCGGTGTGGCGCTGGCGCTGGGCGAGCTGGCCGACGACCCGGCGCTCGAAGCCGCGCTGCTCGGTGACTTCAGCCTGTTTTGCAACCGGGCCAGTATTTCCTGTGGCGTCGAGGTCCAGGCCAATGAAGTCGTGGTGCTGGGCCAGAGCGCGCAGTGGTGCGGCCCGCTGCGACTGGCCTGCGTGCCCATGGCCGACGCGCTGGACCTGGGCGCGGTGACGCAGGTGCTGGCCGAACTGGGCCTGCACGCGCAGCCGCAGCTGGGCACCCAGGACCAGCGTCGCGTCGCTGCCGCCTTTGTCAAATGTGAACCCGACCGGCATGGCAAGGTGCGCGGCGCGCGCCACACCATGCTGGGCGACACCGACATCCATGCCCAGCGCCATATCCGCGGCGCGGTCGGCGGCCTGGTTGCCGGTGTGCTCGGCGACGGCAGGATTTTTGTGTCCGGCGGCGCCGAACACCAAGGCCCGGACGGCGGTGGCCTGATCGCGGTGATCGCGGAAACGGCGCAGCCATGATCAGTCCCTCCCCGCGCGCAGCGGCCGCGGCAGCCCCACCCTGGCAGCTGGGCGCAGTCGAGCTGTCCCAGGCCTTCGCAGACGGCAGCCTGAGCCCGGTCGAGGCGCTGGAGAGTGTGCTGGACCGCATGCATGCAGTGCAGCCGAAAATCAATGCGCTGGTGGCCTGCGATCTGGAGGGCGCCCGTGCCGCCGCCGGGGCCAGTGCGCTGCGCTGGCGCCGCGGCGCGGCGCTGTCGCCGCTGGACGGCGTGCCGCTGACCGTCAAGGACAACATCCCGGTGGCCGGCTTGCCCTGTCGCTGGGGCAGCAAGCTGTATGCGGACTTTGTGCCCCGACGTGACGAAGAGCCGGTGCAGCGCCTGCGTGCGGCCGGCGCCGTGATCCTCGGCAAGACCAATGTGCCCGAATTCACGCTGCAGGGTTACACCGACAACCTGCTGGACGGCGCGACCCGCAATCCCTGGGACCTGGCGTTGACGCCAGGCGGCTCCAGTGGCGGCGCCGTCGCCGCAGTAGCCTCCGGCATTGCCCCGCTGGCCCTGGCCACCGACGGCGGCGGCTCGATACGCCGGCCGGCCGCTTATGCCGGGCTGGCCGGACTGAAACCTTCGTGGGGCGCCGTGCCGCGCAGCGGCGGCCTGCCCGAAATCCTGCCCGACATGGAAGTCATCGGCGCTATCGCACGATCCGTCGCCGACCTGGTGGCCATGATGCGCATCATCGCCGGCACCTCGGCCGGCAGCTGGCAGGCGCCGCCGGCGGCCACCGGGCGGCAGAAAATTGTCTACTGGCGCGCTATCAGCGGCAGCCCGGTGGACCCGCAGATCCTGGCCAGTGTCGATGCCGCCGCTGCGGCGCTGCAGGCGCTTGGCCATGCGGTCGAGGAGCAGCCGGCCCCGGCATGCATCGCGAACTTCAACCAGGCGGTCTGGCCGGTGCTCAGCGCCACCGGCCTCGCCGCGGTGCTGCAGGACAAGGCCGGACGCGAGGCGGAATTGACGCCCGCACTGCGCAACCTGTTGGCCCAAGGGCGCGAGCTGCGTGCCACCGACCTGTTTGAAGCGCAGCGTGCGGTGCGCGACATGCGCACGGAACTGGCGCAGCGCATGACGGGTTTTGACCTCATCCTGACGCCATCGGCAGCCGCCCTGCCCTGGTCCGCCACCGAAAGTCATCCCGGCGAGATCAGCGGCCAGGCCGTGGGACCGCGCGGCCACGCCGTGTTCACCGCTTTTGCCAACGCCGCGGGCCTGCCCGGGCTGGCGCTGCCGGCCGCGCCCTCATCGAGAGGCCTGCCGATCGGCCTGCAATTGATCGGCCGCCACGGCGCCGACGCCCCACTGCTGGCACTGGGCTTGCAATACGAACACCACCACCCCTGGCGCCAGCGCTGGCCCACCCTGGACTGAAGCGCCCACAGGACCCACCATGAAAAAACTCAGAGTTGTCATCATCGGAGCCGGCGTCGCCGGTGCCATCCTCGCGCGGCGCCTGGCGCGCCTGCCGCAGATCGAGCTGGTTTGCCTCGAAAAAGTCGAACCCGAAGACCATTCCGAAGCCGGCACCGGGCTCAACGTCGGGCCCAACGCGATCAAGGCGCTGCAGCAATGCGACGCCGAACTCGCCGGCCAGGTGCGCGCACAAAGCCTGCCCTGGGCCAGCTGGCGCACCTCGCTGGCCGACGGCACGCTGCTGTTCGACCTGCCGCTGGACAGCGTGGCCGACAACGCCGGCATCCGCATACGCTGGTCCGAGCTGTATGACGTGCTGCGCGCCGCCGCAGAGGGCGTGATCCAGTACGGTTGCCAGGTCACGTCCATCACCCCCAGTCCCGGCGACCCGCTGCGCAGCAGCGTGACCTGGACCCAGCGCGGTGTGGCACACCGCCTCGACGACATCGACCTGCTGATCGGTGTCGACGGCCGCTACTCCGCCACCCGCAGCGCCTTCTCGGGCCTGCCGCCGCCGCGCCACGTGGGCGTGGCGATTGTGCGCACGCTGGTCGAGGACACAAGCGGCGGCCTGATCGACGACTACGAACAGTGGTTCAATGGCCCGCACCGGCTGCTGGCCTTTCGTGTGCCGCCCGGCCATGTCTACATTGCCGCGACCTTTCCCATCGCCCAGGGCGAGCAGATCCACGAGGAATGGAAAACCGAGGCGGTGATGCGCGCCACCTATGCGCCGGCCGGCGGCCAGCCTTGCGCGCAGGTGCGCTGGCTGCTCGACGCGATGTGTACCAACCTGGCCGACAGCCACTGGGCCCGCATGCAGGAGTCGGAGGTGCTGTTCGCCGAGGCCGAGCGCCAGGTGATGTACCTCGGCGACAGCGCCCACGGCATGGCGCCCACACTGGGCCAGGGCGCCACCCAGGCGATCGAGGACGCCTGCTGCGCGGCCCTGATCATCGAACGTGAAGTGGCAGCCGGCCGGCTTGATCCGCGCGGCTGGCTGGACCTGGTCTCGGTGGCCCGCACCGAACGTATCCGTTTTGCGATGGAACTGTCGGTGCAGGCCACCGACACCCTGCTCAAGGGCGCCGATCCGGTCAGCGGCGCCTTGTGGAAAACCGAGCCGCCCTTCCTCGCCCAGCTCTCGCGCCTGTACCGTCAGGTCGCGCTGGGCCAGCGTGTGGCCGGCTGAGACGGAGACATCCCCATGAACACATCTCCCCCCACCGACGGCGCCCTGACACACGGCCTGTTCCACCTGGCGATCAAGACCGCCGACCTGGCGCGCACGCTGGCCTTCTGGACCGGCGTGATCGGCCTGCGCGAAACGGCGCGGCCCGATTTCGGTTACCCCGGCGCCTGGCTGGCCTGCGGGCAACCGGGCGGCCAGGCCATCATCCACGTCTATGCCGGCGGTCCGGCGCTCGGCAGCGCAGGTGTGGTGGAAAGCGGCACGGCCGCGATCGACCATGTCTCACTGGCCTGCACCGGCTACCACGCCTACATCGCGCGTTTTCGCGCCGCTGGTCTGGACTGGCGCGAGTTTCTGGTGCCCGGCACCTCGCTGTGGCAGCTGTTTGTCTACGACCCCAGCGGCGTCCAGCTCGAGCTCACCTTTGAAGGCGCGGTCGAAGCCGGCCCGCCCCCCGACATGTCCGACGCCCGCCGTTACCGCGCCGGCCAATCCTTTTTTGCTTCCCTCGCCTAGTCCACCTTTCCGGAGAACCTGCCATGCACCAGCCCGACGTGAATCTTTTTTGCCGCAGATCCCTGCTGGCCCTCGCCCTGTCCCTGAGCCTGCTGCCTGCGGCACAGGCCGCCGACAAACTCAAGATCGGCGTGTTCCCGTCCAGCGCCGCCCTGCCTTTCTACGTCGCGCAAAACCGCGGCTACTTCAAGGAAGCCGGCCTGGAGGTCGAGGAAATCCCGATGACCAGCCATCCGCTGACCCTGCAATCGTTTGTGGCCGGCAACATCGACGGCGCGGCCAACCTGGTGACGCTGGAAGGCGCGAACATGGAAGCGCGCCGCCCGAAAACCCTCAAGTACATCTCACTGAACGGACAGAACAGCCAGCACGTGATTGAGCAGTTCGTCGCCAAACCGGACAGCCCGGCCAAATCGCTGAAGGATTTCAAAAACGGCTTCAAGCTGTTCTCCGCCCCAGGCCCGGCCAACATCGGCGCGGCACGCGCGGTGCTGAAAAAAATCGGCCTGGTCGAAGGCAAGGACTTCAGCATCCAGGAGCAGCCGATCAACATGCACTCGTCGGTGCTGCAGGCCGGCACCTTCGACGGCGGTTACACGCTGGAGCCGGCAGCCACCATCATGGTCGCGCAGAAAATCGGCAAACGCATAGAAACCGGCGTCATCGCCACCCACCTGCTGGGCCGCAAGGATGCCAGCGCCTTTGCCGCCGGCGCCGTCCTGTCCGAAAAGTTGATCACCGAGCGTCCCGATGTCGCCAGACGTTTCACCGAAGCCTGGGCCCGTGGCCTGAAACAGGCACAGACCGACAGCAGCACACGCGGCTACCTGATCCAGGGCATGAAGGTGCCGCCCGAGCTGGCCGCCACCGTGCCGCTGCCGCGCATCGTGATGGCCAAAGACATGACCCCGGCCGACGTCGCCGACTTCCAGAAATTCCTCGACATCGGCACTGAGCTCGGCGTCGTCAAGGAAAAAATCGACGGCAAGGCCATGGTCAAGGCCTACTGAACCCCGCTCTTACCCATAAGGCTTCCCCGTGAACACCCTGGCATCTCCCCCGTCCGCCCCGACACTGCCCGAGGCGGCAGCGCGCGGGACGGACCCCGACGCGCACCGCTGGTACCCGAAAGGCACACACATCACGGTGCGCGGACTGACCAAACGTTTTGACGGGGCGACGATTTACGAGAACTTCGACCTGGACCTTCCCAAGGGCAAGATCATCTCGATCTTCGGGCCCAACGGCTGCGGCAAAAGCACGCTGATCAACATGATCTCGGGCATCCTGCCCTTCGATGCCGGTCGCATCCTGTTCGAGGGCAAGGAAGCCTGGGAGACACGCATGGGCTATGTGTTCCAGAACTACCGCGAGGCGGTTTTTCCGTGGATGCGCGCGATCGACAACATCCGCTACCCGCTGCAGTACCTGGACATTCCCAAGGGCGAACGCCAGGCGCGGGTAGACCGGCTGGTGGAGAACTTCGAGGTCAAGTTCGACCTGAACCGCTACCCCTACGAGATGTCGGGCGGCCAGCAGCAACTGGTGTCCATCATGCGCGCGCTGGTGGTGGATCCGGAGGTGTTGTTCCTCGACGAGCCCTTCTCTGCCCTCGACTACGAAACGGTGATGGTGCTGCGCGGCCAGTTGCAGGCCGTGCTGACCGAACGCCAGGTCACGACCTTGCTGGTGTCGCACGACCTCGACGAAGCGGTGCTGCTGGCCGACGAGGTGATGCTGCTGACCAAACGCCCCACCCGCGTGTCCGAACGCCTGTCCTTTGATGCGCCGCGGCCGCGCACCGCCGACACCACGGTGGGCGAGGAGTTCATCCGCGTCAAGACCCGCGCGCTCGAGATCTTCCAGACCGAGGTGCGCAAATGAAACAACGCGACTGGATGGCGCGGCTGCGCCCGCTGATCGGTGTGGTGGTTCTGGTCGGCGCCTGGTATTTGATCCACGCGTCCCGCGCGGTGGACCCGCTGCTGCTGCCCTCGCCGCTTGAAACCTTTTCGGCTTTCTGGAACGGCTTGACGCAAGGCACGCTGGGTGCCGACTTCTGGAAAACCATTGTGCGCACGCTGACGTCGTTTGCGCTGGCGCTGGTGATTGCCGTGCCCCTGGGCATAGTGCTGGGCAGCCTTCAGAAACTGTACGAGTCGATCGAGTTCGCCATCGAATTTTTCCGCTCGACGCCGGCCTCGGCCATGTTCCCGCTGTTCCTGGTGATCTTCGGCGTCGGTGAGACCACCAAGATCGCGGTGGCGACCTTCGGCGCCTCGCTCACGATTTTGTTCAATGTGGCCTACGGCGTCATGGGTGCGCGCAAGCAGCGCCAGCTCGCGGCCAAGGTGATGGGCGCGCCGCGTTACCGGGTGCTGACGGACGTGACCCTGCTCGAATCGATGCCGCAGGTGTTTGTCGGCATGCGCTCCGGGGTCTCGCTCGCGCTGGTGATCGTGATCGTCGCCGAGATGTTCATCGGCTCGACCGACGGCCTGGGACAACGCGTGATGAACGCGCAGATGATTTTCGACATGCCCGAAATGTATGCCGCAATTTTCGCCGCCGGCGTGCTCGGTTACGCGATGAACCTGGTCTTCATCCTGGCCGAACGGCGGTTTGTGCACTGGGGCGGCAAGTAGGCGGCTCGGGTTAGGATGCGGGCAGCGCGCGGGTCGTCCGCCGCCCTGCATTCCCACCGACTGTCTACACCCATGAAAATCGCCACCTGGAACGTCAACTCCCTGGCCGTGCGCCTGCCGCAGGTATTGGACTGGCTGGCCGCCAATCCCGTCGATGCCTTGTGCCTTCAGGAGCTCAAGCTCAGCGACGACAAGTTTCCGCTGGAGGCGCTGGCTGCCGCCGGTTACCAGAGCGCGGTGTTCGGCCAGAAGACCTACAACGGCGTCGCCATCCTGAGCCGCAACCCGGCGCGCAACATCGTGAAAAACATTGTCGGCTTCAGCGACGAGCAGTCGCGCGTGATCGCCGCCACGCTGGACACGCCGCAGGGCGAGCTGCGGCTGGTCAACGGTTATTTCGTGAATGGGCAGGCGCCCGGCACGGAAAAATTCGACTACAAGATGAAGTGGCTCGAAGGCCTGCGCAGCTGGTTGAAAGATGAACTCGCCGCGCAGCCGAATCTGGTGCTGGTCGGCGACTTCAACATCACCTTCGACGACCGCGACACTTACGACGCCGAAGGCCTGCGCGAAACCATTCACCACACGACCGAGGAGCGCGAACACCTGAAGGCGCTGCTGGGCCTGGGTCTGCACGATGCCTTCCGGCTGTTCGAGCAGCCCGAGAAAAGTTACTCCTGGTGGGACTACCGCGAGTTCGCCTTCCGCCGCAACCGCGGCCTGCGCATCGACTACATCCTGGTCAGCGACGCGCTCAAACCGGCTGTGCAAAGCTGCGTGATCGACAAGCTGCCGCGAAAAAACGAGCGGCCCAGCGACCACGTGCCCGTCATCGCCCACCTCGGCTTGCTATAAATAGTGTAGCGGCTCGCCCCCGCCAGCCGGGGGCTGGAGGCCGATTTGACTCACAATCCACGCGCCACCCGGCCCGGCGACCCGGCAGAGCCCGGAACCACGCCCTTGGCGTGGCGCTGGCCGTTGCAGAGTTCGTGGCTGATGGCCAGGTTCTCCTGGTGGCTGTTGCCGCCTTCACTGAGCGGCCGGATGTGCTCCAGCGTCGCAGCCGCCGGCAACACGTGTTCACCGCAGACCCAGCACGGCACCTGGCCATGCAGCTGGCGCGCCACGGTTTTGTAGATCTTGTCGCGGGTCAGGGCTAAACGGCTCATGACGAGACTTTAAAGGACGGAAAGCAGCCCTTGCAGAATCGGGCATCCTTCGACAGGCTCAGGACGAACGGAAGAACAATCGTGAACGCAGGGGCCAATCACTCCAGATTGAGTTCCTGGATCTTTCGCGTGATGGTGTTGCGCCCTATGCCCAGCTTTTGCGCGGCTTCGATACGGCGGCCACGCGTGTTGAGCAGGGCCGTCTGGATCAGCTTGGACTCGAAACGCCGGGTCAGCACGTCCCAGACATCGCTGCGGCCGGTGGCCAGCAGCGCCATGGCCTCGGCCTCGAGACCGGTTTCCCAGGTACCGCCCGACAGCGGCAAACCGATGTCCGCCGGCGCGAACGAAATTTTCTCCGCAGGCGCGCTGTCTGTGGCAGCGCCACCACCAGCGTCTGCCGGCAGCGGCGGGGGCCGCACCACCGCGCCGCTTTCGACCAGCACCGGCGCAGGCGCACGCAGCGGCTCAGGCGCGGCGTCCAGCACCTCGGGCGGCAGATCCTTGGCCTCGATCACCTGGGCCGGCGCCATCACGGTCAGCCAGTGGCAGATGTTCTCGAGCTGGCGCACATTGCCGGGAAAACCGAAGGTGCTGAGCTTTTGCAGCGCAGCGTCGGAAATGCGTTTGGGTTCGACCACGCCAAGCTGCTTGGCGCTTTGCTGCAAAAAGTGGCGCGTCAGCATGAACACGTCTTCGCGGCGCTCGCGCAGCGCCGGCAGGCGCAGGCGGATCACGTTGAGGCGGTGGAACAAGTCCTCGCGGAAACCGCCTTCCTTGACACGTTGCTCCAGGTCCTGGTGGGTGGCGGCGATCACGCGCACATTGGTCTTGACCGCGTTGTGGCCGCCGACGCGGTAGAAATTGCCGTCGGACAACACACGCAACAAACGCGTCTGCAGATCGAAAGGCATGTCGCCGATCTCGTCGAGGAACAGTGTGCCGCCGTCGGCCTGCTCGAAGCGCCCCCTTCGCATGGTCTGGGCGCCGGTGAAGGCGCCGCGCTCATGGCCGAACAGCTCGGACTCCAGCAGGTCCTTGGGAATCGCGGCGGTGTTGATCGCCACAAACGGGCCGTTGGCGCGCGGCGAGTGTTTGTGCAGCGCGCGCGCCACCAGTTCCTTGCCGGAGCCGGACTCGCCGGTGATCATTACCGTGACATTGCTCTGGCTGAGCCGGCCGATGGCGCGAAACACGTCCTGCATGGCCGGCGCCTGGCCCAGCATCTCGGGCGTGGCGGCCATGCGTTCCTCGGCCACTTCCTCGCGCTGGCTTTCCTCGACCGCGCGGCGTATCAGCTCGACCGCCTTGGTCAGGTCGAAGGGTTTGGGCAGGTATTCGAAAGCGCCGCCCTGGAAGGCCGAGACCGCGCTGTCGAGATCGGAAAACGCCGTCATGATGATGACGGGCAGGCCGGGGTGTTTTTCCTTGACAGTGGACAGCAGGTCCAGGCCCGAGCCGCCGGGCATGCGGATGTCGCTGACCAGCACCTGCGGGCCGTCGTCGTCGGTGGCGGTTTCCAGCGCCGCGAGCACTTCGCGCGGGTTGATGAAGCTGCGCGTTGGCAGGCCTTCGCGCAGCAAGGCCTTTTCCAGCACAAACCGGATGGACTGGTCATCGTCAACAATCCAGATCGGTTTCATGTTTTCTTATCCCTTTGGTACTTCTACCGGTTATCCATCAATGAATGTGACGGTTTCAAGGCAGAGGTATCAGCATCTTGAAATCCGTGCGGCCGGGGACGCTGTCGCACTCGATCAAGCCGTGGTGTTGCTGAACAAAGGTTTGCGCCAATGTCAGCCCCAGCCCGGAACCGCCCTCCCGCCCCGAGATCAGGGGATAGAAGATACGGTCCTTGATGGAGTCCGGAACACCCGGTCCATTGTCGATAACATGCAATTCCAGTGCCAAGCGATAACGCTGCTTACCGAAAGTAACTTGTCGCGCAATCCGGCTCCTGAAACTGATCTGCGCGTCGCCGCCGGCAATACGCTCGGCCAGCGCCTGCGCGGCGTTGTGGGCGATGTTGAGCACGGCCTGAATCAGTTGCTCGCGGTCGCCGCGGAAGTCGGGAATCGAGATGTCGTAGTCGCGCAGCACGCGCAGGCCCCGCGGAAACTCGGCGAGGATCAGCGAACGCACCCGCTCGCAGACTTCGTGAATATTGACGTCGCCCACCAGGTGCGGCCGGCGGTGCGGCGCCAGCAGGCGGTCCACCAGCGTTTGCAGGCGGTCGGCTTCGTGGATGATGACCTGGGTGTATTCGGTCAGCTCTTTGGACTGGATCTCCATCTGCAGCAGCTGCGCCGCGCCGCGTATGCCGCCCAGCGGGTTCTTGATCTCGTGCGCGAGGTTGCGGATCAACTCCTTGTTGGCCTGGGCCTGGTCGATCAGCCGCTCCTCCCGGTCCTGCTTGGCCTGCTGCTCCAGCGGCAGCAACTCGACAATCGCCTCCCCCGGCGTGTCGGTCTGCGCCACCACCACATGAACCGGCATCGGTTCGCGGTTCAGCGGCTTGAGCCAGGCGTCGTAACGCAGCGCCGCAAACTCGTTGCTGCCCGCGCCTTCGAGCGCGTTGTGCAGAATCATCGGTTCGGTGAAGCAGTCGGGAAGCTGTGAGCCTTCGATGGTCCGGCGCGAGGTGCCCAGCGCGTCTTCCAGCGCGGCATTGGCGAACACCACCACACCGTTGGTTCGCACCACGGCCACCAGCGTGGCCAGCAGGTCAAAGGATTGAAAGCGCGGAAAGGCCGCGGCGCCGGCGGCGAGGGAGGGATTGGGCTGTTTCAAGCCTGCTATTCTGACGCAGAACAGCCCGCGGCGAACTGACGGTCTTACTGTCGGGCGGTGGGCGCCGGCAGGCGGGCAATTTCGCGCCTGAGGCCGGCAATATCGCTTTCGTGGCGCGCGATGCTTTCCTTCATCTCGGCCACGCGGTCGAGGTAGCGCTGGTAGTTGCGGCCCTCGATGCCCTGCTTTTCAGGCTCGCCGTTGTTGAATTCCTTTTGCTGCTCGGCCAGCCTGGCCTCGGCCTTGCGGAGTTCTGCCTCCAGGATGGCGCGGGTGTCGCTGTCGCGTGCGCGCTGCTCGGGGCTGCCGGAAACCGGCGCGGCCTGCACGGCGCCGGCCACACGCACGGGCGCCGGCCGGCTGACCGGCGTGCCCTGCACCACCGTGACATTGCCGCCGTCGATCTGCTTGCAGCCGCGCGCCTGCGCATCCTTGGCGTTGTTGATGTATTCAGGCGTCGCGCCAGGTTTGGCGGCGCAGCGGTAAATGCGCTCCTGCGCAAAAGCGGGACCCATGGCTGCAGTCAGCAGCCCTGCGGAGAGTAAAAGAAGTACTGTAGGTTTCATGCGTAACCCCAAGTGCCTGTTAAGGCTTGGAC
>CALRTF020000065.1:0-16216 GCA_943370985.1 Paenacidovorax caeni | reverse complement strand
CTTCGCCAAGAGAAAGTAAGCAAAGAGAAGGCGACCCGATGGTCTGGGTCCCTCCGCTTCGCTGCGGGCAACCTGCGGTGCTCGCAAAAAATGGGGTCGAGCTCGAACTCGCCTTCGGCTCAGACAATCGCTCGCCCTGATCCATTTTTCGCTGCGCTCCTCGGCCCAGCCCGACGGGTGGGCAAGAAACCAATGCGGGGACAAAATCCGGAGCAGAAGAAGCGCGCAGCGCTTCTTCTGCGGGACTCCCAACAGACCGTCATGTTTGCACGCGAGCGCAGCGCACGCGGCCAAATGAGGTCCCCCTCCATCGCCCAGCGGGGCGAGGGAGGGGCTAGGGGTGGGAGTGGGGAGTTAGACCTGCGGTCAGGTGAGAGCCAAAGGCGCCGAGGCTTATCGCGACGACCTATTCCACCTTGCCGAGTAGAAGGAATTCCATCAAGGCCTTCTGCGCATGCAGCCGGTTCTCCGCCTCGTCCCAGACCACCGACTGCGGCCCGTCGATGACCTCGGCTTCGACCTCTTCCCCGCGGTGCGCGGGCAGGCAGTGCATGAAGAGGGCGTCGGGTTTGGCGGCCTTCATCATCTCGGTGTCCACACACCAGTCGGCAAAGGCCTTTTTGCGTTCCTCGTTTTCGGCTTCGTAACCCATGCTGGTCCAGACGTCGGTCGTGACAAGGTCGGCGCCGGCGCAGGCCTGCATCGGGTCCCTGAAGACCTTGTAGCTGTCGGCCGAACGGATGCCGGCCACCGACTGGTCGACTTCGTAGCCCGACGGTGTACTGACATGGACCTTGAAACCGAGGATTTCGCTGGCCTGCAGCCAGGTGTTGGCCATGTTGTTGCCGTCCCCGACCCAGGCCACCGTCTTGCCCTTGATCGAGCCGCGGTGCTCGATGTAGGTAAAGATGTCGGCCAGGATCTGGCAGGGATGGAATTCGTTGGTCAGGCCGTTGATCACCGGCACGCGCGAGTGTTCGGCAAACAGCTCGATCTTGGTCTGCTCGTAGGTGCGGATCATCACCAGGTCGACCATGCGGCTGATCACCTTGGCGCTGTCCTCGATCGGCTCGGCGCGTCCGAGCTGGCTGTCGCCGGTGGTCAGGTGCACCACCGAGCCGCCGAGCTGGTACATGCCGGCCTCGAAGCTCACGCGCGTGCGGGTCGAGGCCTTCTCGAAAATCATCGCCAGCGTGCGGTCCACCAGCGGCTGGTGTTTGTCGTAAGCCTTGAATTTCTTCTTGATCAGCGCGGCGCGTTCAAACACATAGGCGTATTCGGCGGCATTGAAGTCGCTGAACTGCAAATAGTGCCGGATGTCTGTTCTGGCGGTGCTCATGGTTTTTCCGCCAACAACTGCTTGATCAGCGGGCACAGGATGGCCACAATCTCGTCGGCCTCGGCTTCGCTGAGGATCAGCGGCGGCACCAGGCGGATCACGCTGTCGGCGGTCACGCTGAGCAGCAGGCCCTTGTCGGCCGCGCGTTGCAGGATTTCACCGCAGGGCACGGCCAGGTCGATGCCCAGCATCAGGCCGAAACCGCGGATTTCCCTGACCCGGCCGGACTTCAGTTCAGCCGCCAGCTCGCGGCTCAGTGCCGCTTTCAGGTGGGCGCCGACTTTCGCGGCGTTGGCCAGCAGGCCGTCTTCTTCCATGATCTTCAGGGTTTCGATGCCGGCGCGCATGGCCAGCGGGTTGCCGCCGAAGGTGGTGCCGTGGTTGCCTGGCGCAAAGATGTGGGCGGCGCGCGGGCCGGCCACCACCGCGCCTATCGGCACGCCGGAACCCAGGCCCTTGGCCAGCGGCATCACGTCGGGCTGGATGCCGGCCCACTGGTGGGCAAACCACTTGCCGGTGCGGCCCATGCCGCACTGCACCTCATCGATCATCAGCAGCCAGTCGTTCTCGTCGCAGAGCTTGCGCACCTGCTGCATGTAGCCGGCGTCCATCGGGTTGATGCCGCCTTCGCCCTGGATCGCCTCAAAAAACACCGCGACCACATTCGGGTTGCCCGCGGTGGCGGTTTCCAGCGCGGCCACGTCGTTGAGCGGCACGCGGATAAAACCTTCGACCAGCGGCCCGAAGCCGGCCTGCACCTTGACGTTGCCGGTGGCGCTCAGGGTGGCGATGCTGCGCCCGTGGAAGGCTTTTTCATACACCACGATCTCCGGACGTTCTATGCCCTTGTCGTGGCCGAACTTGCGCGCGAGCTTGAGCGCGGCTTCATTGGCTTCCAGCCCGGTCGAGCAGAAAAACACGTTGGTCATGCCGGACAGTTCGACCAGTTTGGCCGCCAGTATTTCCTGGCCGGGCACATGGTAGTAATTGGAGCTGTGGATGATCCTGGAAATCTGGTCCTGCAGCGCCGGCACCAGGCGCGGGTGGTTGTGGCCCAGGGTGTTGACGGCAATGCCGCCCAGGCCGTCCAGATACTCCTTGCCGTTGACGTCCCAGACGCGGCAGCCCTGGCCGTGCGACATGGCTATCGGCAGGCGGCCGTAGGTGTTCATCACATGCGGGGAGGCGGCTTCGATGTGGGCGGGCAGGGCAGTGGTCATGGGGGAAACTCCGGGAACGTGGCAAAAACAGGAGGCTGCAGGCGATGCGGCAGGTCTGAAGTGATTTTAGGCGCAGGCCTTGCGGCCTTTTGTGACGATGCTGCATCACAGCAATGCGCCCGACCTTGTTATGGCGGGGCTCAAGTCTTATATAAGATAGAATCATTGTGCACTGCAGCACGAGGCCATACCCGCGCTTCTGGCAGGGCACACACCCTCAACCCGATGGTCTCCAATTCCGCCAAAGAAGTCTTTATCCAGGGCGTCACCCGCGACGGCAAGACCTTTCGCCCCAGCGACTGGGCCGACCGGCTGTGCGGTGTGATGAGCCAGTTCCGCCCGGGCGGGCCGCAACCGGGCAGCCACCTGACCTATTCGCCGTGGTGTGTGCCCACGGTGATCAACGGCGTCAAATGTGTGGTGGTCAACAGCGAACTGCGCGAGGCCGAGCCCATGGCCTGGGACTTTGCGATCAATTTTGCGAAAGACAATGATCTGCAGGTTGCGGAGGCTTGCCTCCTTCCGGATCCGCCCAAACCCTGAGTGGCGGGCTGACGCCGGCAACAAAAAAGCCGTCTTGCGACGGCTTTTTTGCTTTGCTGGCAGCGCACCCTGCGAAACGGCGGACCGATCAGATCAGTCCGGGCGATGGACCTGAGTGATCAGGCCGCTTTGGGGGCGGCGAGGGCGAGGGCCTTCACCTTGGTGGACAGGCGGCTCTTGTCGCGCGCTGCCTTGTTCTTGTGGAAGATGCCCTTGTCGGCAATCGTGTCCACAATGCTCTGCGCCTTGGCGAAGAGTTCGGTGGCTTTGGTCTTGTCGCCGGCGGCGACAGCTTTTTCGACGTTTTTCACGGCGGTGCGGTATTTCGAGCGCAGCGAGGTGTTGGCGGCGTTGAGTTTGGTGTCCTGGCGGACGCGTTTGCGGCCTGAAGCCAGGCGGGGGTTCTTTTTCTTGGGTTTGGCGGTAGCCATAATTAATTCCTTTAATCCGGGGAGGAGTTCAGCGGATGATGCGCAGCAAAGCCCACGATTATAGCAGCCCCCACGCTCCCGCCGCGTGGGGTCGCTGTCCCTGAGCGGTACCCGCGGCTCTGCCTGAAAAGAAGGGGGGCAGCCCGGAGAAGGGCGCCACAGCGGGAGAGTGCGCGAGCTTCGCGGCGTAAACGGGGGGCTAAACTCCCGGGGTGTCACTTTTCAAAGCCGCCTCCACCGTTTCCCTGCTGACCCTGGTGTCGCGGATCACTGGCCTGGTGCGCGAGCTGCTGATGGCTTCGACCTTTGGCGCCAGCGCCATGACCGACGCCTTCAACGTCGCGTTCCGCATCCCCAACCTGTTCCGGCGCCTGTTTGCCGAAGGCGCGTTCAGCCAGGCTTTTGTGCCGGTGCTGGCGGCCAGCCATGCCAAAAACGGTGACGTCGCCACCAAACTGCTGATCGACCGCGTCGCCACCCTGCTGACCTGGGCCTTGCTGCTGACCTGCGTGATCGGCGTGGCGGCGGCGCCGGTGCTGGTCTGGATGATGGCCAGCGGCCTCAAGCAGGAGCCGCGGGGGTTCGAGGCGGCGGTGTTCATGACGCGCTGGATGTTTCCCTACATCGGCTTCATGTCGCTGGTGGCCCTGTCGGCCGGCATCCTCAACACCTGGAAACGTTTTGCCGTGCCGGCCGCCACGCCGGTGCTGCTGAACCTGTCCATGATTGGCGCCGCCTGGCTGGGCGCGCCCTGGTTCAAGGCGCAGGGGATAGAGCCGATTTACGCCATGGGCGCCGGCGTGATGCTGGGCGGTTTGCTGCAGCTGTCGGTACAGATCCCGGCGCTGCTGAAGGTTGGCGTGCTGCCCAGGATAGGCCTGAGCCTGGGTGCGATCCGCCTCGCCTGGGCCGATTCCGGCACCCGCAACATCGCCCGCCTGATGGTGCCCGCCTTGCTGGGCGTGAGCGTCGCGCAGGTCTCGCTGCTGATCAACACGCAGATCGCCTCGCACCTGACGCCGGGCAGCGTCAGCTGGCTGACTTACGCGGACCGCCTGATGGAATTCCCGACCGCCATGCTGGGCGTGGCCATCGGCGTGGTGCTGATGCCACAACTGGCTGCGGCCAAAGCCGCTGACGACGCCGAAAAGTATTCGGCCATGCTGGACTGGGGCCTGCGCATCGTGGTGCTGCTGGCCGTGCCCAGTGCGGTGGCGCTGCTGACCTTTGCCCAGCCGCTGGTCGCCACCCTCTACCACTACGGCGCATTCACCGACCGCGACGTCTATCAGACCACCACGGCGTTGATGGGCTACGGCGCCGGCCTGGTCGGGCTGGTGGCCATCAAGGTGCTGGCGCCGGGCTTTTACGCCAGCCAGGACATCCGCACGCCGGTGAAAATTGCGGTGGTGGTGCTGGTGATCACGCAATTGCTGAACCTGGCCCTGGTGCCGTATTTCCAGCATGCCGGGCTGGCGCTGGCCATCGGACTGGGCGCGCTGATCAATGCGCTGTGGCTGCTGCTGGGCCTGCGCAAGCGCGGCAGTTACCGGCCGGCGCCTGGCTGGGGGGTGTTTGCGCTGCAGGTGCTGGCCGCCAGTGCCCTGTTGGCGGTGTTTTTGCTGTGGGCGGCGCAGGCGGTCAGCTGGACCGGGCTGCGTGCCGAGGCTTTCAAGAGGATTGGGCTGCTGGCCCTTGTCCTGCTTGCATCGGCTGCTATTTATTTCGGAGCAATCTGGGCGGCGGGCCTGAAAGTCCGCCAGCTGATGCGGCGCTGAGGTGACGGTAACGACTGGTAAACACCTGGCACTCGCTTCGCGCGCCGGTTTGTGAGAAAGTAGCGCCATGTCCCTCAATCTCGACGTTCCGTCGCCGCTGCAGTACTTTGCCAGCCTGGTTCAGAGTGACGAGCATTTTCCGTTGCTGGAAGCGGCCATCAGCGTGGGCCAGGACGAGTACCCGGACCTGGATGTGCAGCAGGTGCTGGGCGACGTGGACCAGTTGCTGGCCCGCCTCAAGCGCCGCCTGCCGGCCGACGCCTCTGCGCTGCAGCGCCTGCGCGCGCTGAACCAGTTCTTTTTTCGCGACCTGAACTTCGGCGGCAACATCAATGACTACTACGACCCGGACAACAGCTACCTGAATGCCGTGCTGCGCACGCGCCGGGGCATCCCGATTTCACTGGCGGTGCTGTGGCTGGAACTGGCCGGCGGCATGGGACTGAACGCCCGCGGCGTGGCCTTCCCGGGGCATTTCATGGTCAAGGTCAACCTGCCCAAGGGTCAGGTCGTGATCGACCCCTTCAGCGGCCATTCGCTGAGCCGCGAGGAACTGGCCGAGCGGCTCGAGCCCTTCCGGCAACGCAGCGGGCTGGTGGATGAATTCGAGGTGCCGATTGGCCTGTACCTGCAGTCGGTGCCGGCGCGCGACATCATCGGCCGCATGCTGCGCAACCTCAAGGAAATCCACAAAACCCAGCAGGACTGGGCCCGGCTGATCGCCGTGCAGGACCGGCTGATTGTGCTGTTGCCGCAGGCCTGGTCCGAGTACCGCGACCGCGGCATGGCGCTGGCCGAACAGGGCGAGGCCGGCCGGGCCGTGCCCGACCTGGAAACCTACATCGAACATGCTGAAGACGCGCTGGACCTGGATGTGGTGGCCGACCGCCTGGCCCGCCTGCGGCGCCAGAAGAGCTGATCTGCCTGTTTGGGGCCTGGGCTAGCCCCTTTTCAGGAACTGCGGAATTTCCGGACCATCGGTGGTGCGGGCCGTGCGCGTGAGCGTGGGTTTGACCACCGGTTTGGCCGTCGCCGCGGGCGTGCGGCCCGCGCTCAGCGCGGACAGGCGGCCCCCCTGCACCATGGATTCCTGGGCCGGCATCAGGCTGTTGGGCAAGGCACCGCGCTGCCGCGAAACGACCTCTTCAGACACTGTTCGTGGCAGGACTGCGGCTTTGGGCGCCAGCGTGCGTGCCGGCGGCCGCAACACCGTGCTGCCGTCATTGGCCGCCTGCGGCGGGTAAAGCTGGGGCTTGAGCCACTGCAATATCGGCGCCCATTGCGCAAGGTCGGCCGCCGCCTGTTGCGGCTGCAGGTCAAAAATCGTCAGACCGCGTTCCAGGCTGCGTACATAGAGCTGGGTTTCGCGCAGCGCCCCCAGGAAGGGCACGCCCAGCGATTCGGACCACTGGTCCAGCGTTTGTGCGGCATTGGTGCGCGCATCGATGCGCATGCCGACCACCGCCAGCCGGCAGCGCCCGCTGGCCACCCGCGGCATGGTCATCAGCTCGGCATGGCAGGCCTGGGCCGACTCGCGGTCGAACATGGAATTGCACACCGGCATCACGATGGCGTCGGCGAACATCACCACCCGCGCCAGCTCGAAGCCGTGCATGCCGCCGGGCGTGTCGAGCACCACGTGGGTGATGCCGGTGGGCACGCGCAACATGTTTTTCTGGTCCACCGCCCAGGGCGCGATGGCCGGCAGGGCCGCGTCGCGGCGTTTCAGCCAGGCCCGCGCCGACTGCTGGCGGTCCACGTCACCGAGCATCACGGAACTGCCATTGCGCGCGCACCAGGCCGCAATATGGGCGGCGAGTGTGCTTTTGCCACTGCCTCCCTTGCGGTTGACGACTGCGATGACCGGCATGACTGTTCCTTTTGCGAAAGAAGGAACAGTTTGATACATATGGACGCAAAAGTCCAGTACGCCCAATGGCTACATTGCGGGAGCGCTAGGATTTTTGTAGCAAGGGCGCCTCAGGCCCGCTGCCGGGCGGGTCGTGCACCCGCGCGGGGGGGGGGCGGGTCAGCCGACGGTGACGGCGGCGCCTTCGCCGCGGGCGGCAATCACACCGATCTCATGGACCTGTTCACCGCTGGCGCGCAGGGTCGCTGCAGCGGCCTGGCCGTGTTCGGCGGCCACGACCACCACCATGCCGATGCCGTTGTTGAAGGTGCGGTTCATCTCGAAATCGGAGATGGCCGCGGTTTTTTGCAGCCAGGCAAACAGCTCGGTCTGCGGCCAGCTGCCTTTTTTCAGGTGGGCGGCCGTGCCATCGGGCAGGACACGCGGGATGTTTTCCAGCAGGCCGCCGCCTGTGATGTGGGCCAGCGCCTTGATCGGGTGGGCCGCCAGCGCCGCCAGCACGTTTTTCACGTACAGCCGGGTCGGCTCCATCAGGGCCTGCCTGAAAGGCTTGCCGTCCAGGGTGGCGGGCAGGCTGCTGCCGGCGCGTTCTATGCACTTGCGCACCAGGCTGAAGCCATTGGAATGCACGCCGCTGCTGGCCAGGCCCAGCACCACGTCGCCGGGCGCGACATCGCGGCCGGTCAGGATTTTTGACTTTTCGACCGCGCCGACGGCAAAACCGGCCAGGTCGTATTCGCCCTCGGGGTACATGCCCGGCATTTCGGCGGTTTCGCCGCCGATCAGCGCGCAGCCGCTCAGTTCACAGCCTCTGGCGATGCCGCCGACCACGGCCGCGGCGGTATCCACATCGAGTTTGCCGCAGGCAAAATAATCAAGGAAAAACAGCGGCTCCGCGCCCTGCA
Organism: Paenacidovorax caeni; assembly: GCA_943370985.1. Taxonomy (GTDB): domain Bacteria; phylum Pseudomonadota; class Gammaproteobacteria; order Burkholderiales; family Burkholderiaceae_C; genus Polaromonas; species Polaromonas caeni_A. The sequence goes on along the minus strand of CALRTF020000065.1, from coordinate 8,130 downwards.
CCAGCACGTCGTTGACGCTCATGGCGACCAGGTCGATGCCGACGGTGTCGTGCATATTCCACTCGAAGGCCAGGCGCAGCTTGGTGCCGACGCCGTCGGTGCCGCTGACCAGCACCGGCTCCCTGTAACGCTTGGGCACCTCGAACAGCGCGCCGAAACCGCCAATGCCGGCCAGCACCCCTTCACGCATGGTTTTTTTGGCCAGCGGCTTGATGCGTTCGACCAGGGCGTCACCGGCGTCAATGTCAACGCCGGCGTCTTTGTAGTTCAGGGGGGAGGAAGAGGAGGTGGTCATGGGGCTTGGTGTGTAGGGCGGCTTCGGACGGGCACCAAGCCCGATAGAATCGATCCCAAGATTCTAAGGGTTCACCCCAGACCGGCTGTATGCAATTTACTCCCCTCTCTTCATGCAGGTCTGCCCGCTGCCGGCTTGCGGCCCGGCCAGGCGGGCTGCGGCGGCCATGAAGCAGATTGCGCTCGACATCGGGCTGGCCTCGCCGCCCTCGCTGGCCAATTTTTTTGCCGGCCCGAACGAGGCGGCACTCAAACACCTGGAACTCTGGACCGGCAACAGCCTGCGTTCGCCGGTGCCGACCTACCTCTGGGGCGAGCCCGGCAGCGGCAAGACCCATTTGCTCAAGGCGGTCGGTGAGGCGCTGCGCGAGCAGGGCGCAGCGGTCGGCTGGATGGATGCGAGCGTGCTGGAACCGCCGGAATTCAGCGAAAGCTGGGCCGCCGTGATCCTCGACGACTGCCACCTTTACACCGCGGTGCAGCAGCAGGCCGCGTTCAACTGGTTCGTGAATGCCCTCAATGCCTCCGACGGCCATCCACGCTGGGTGCTGGCCGCGGGCGCCGCGCCCCCGGCCGACCTGTCGCTGCGCGAAGACCTGCGCACGCGCCTGGGCTGGGGCCATGTGTTTGCGTTGCAGGCCCTGACCGAAACCGACCGGCGTTCGGTGCTGCGCCAGGAGGCCGATGCGCGCGGCGTGTTCCTCAGCGACGAGGCCATGGATTTCATCCTGAGCCGCTTCTCGCGCGACCTGGGCAACCTGATGCAGCTGCTGGACCAGCTCGACGGTTATGCGCTGCAGACCCAGCGCGCCATCACCATCCCCCTGATCAAGTCCATGCTGGAGAATTCGTGACCGCTTCCCTGGACCCTGGCGCCAAACCCCGCATTGCCCTGTTCGACCTCGACCACACGCTGATTCCCTTTGACTCCGACTACGAATGGGGCGAGTTCACGATTGCCCTGGGCTGGTGCGACGGCAACGAATTCAAGCGCCGCAACGCCGAATTTTTTGCCCAGTACCGGGCCGGCACCCTCGATATCCATGACTATGTGCGTTTTGCCACGCAGGCGATCCGGCAGCAGGGCGCTACAAATTCCACAGCTGCCCACGCCCGTTTCATGAGGGATATCGTCGAAAAAGGCCTCAAGGAGCAGGCGCTGGCGCTGGTCCGCCAGCACCGGGATGCCGGAGACCAGGTGGTGATCGTGACCGCCACCAACGAATTCGTGACGCGTCCGATCGCGGCGGCTTTCGGCGTGAGCGAGCTGATTGCCGTGGAACTCGAGCGCGATGCCGGCGGCGACCTCACCGGTGCCATCCGCGGCACGCCGTCCTTCCGCGAGGGCAAGGTGACGCGGGTCCAGCAATGGCTGGCCGGGCGCGGCTGGGACTGGGACACGGTGGAAACCACGTTTTATACCGATTCCCTCAACGATCTGGCCCTGCTGGAAAAAGTCACACATCCGATTGCCACCAACCCCGACGAACGGCTGCGTGCCATCGCCGCCGGGCGCGGATGGCGCATACTTGAGCTGTTCCAATGACCGGTGCTACCGACCTGGCCCAGCCAGCACGGCCCGTCCGGCAAAATCTCCTGATTCAATGATCAAAAAATTTATCGACAAGCTGTTTGGCAAGACCGGCAGCCCCGCCGCCGGCGCCGGCCGCGGCAAAAAATCAGTTTTCGGCGAACGCCGTGAAGTCGGCCCCCAGGACCACGCGATTGACCCCAAGCTCGTCGATGACCGTGCCATGGATGTGGTGCGCACCCTGCAGCAGGCCGGTTACGAGGCTTACATCGTCGGCGGCGCGGTGCGCGACCTGCTGGTCGGCCTGCGTCCCAAGGACTTCGACGTGGCCACCGATGCCACGCCCGAACAGGTCAAGTCGCTGTTCCGCCGCGCCTTCATCATCGGCCGGCGTTTCCGCATTGTCCATGTGATCTACGGCCGCGGCCGCGAGCACGAGGTGATCGAGGTCTCGACCTTCCGCGCCCATCTGGACAGCAGCCTGGCCGAGCAGGTCGGCGGCAACGAACGCACCAGCAAAAGTGAGCTGGCCGGCATGAAACACGCCGTCGACGCTTCCGGCCGGGTGTTGCGCGACAACGTCTGGGGCCCGATGGAGGAAGACGCCGCGCGGCGCGACTTCACCATCAATGCCATGTATTACAACCCGCTGACGCAGGTCGTGGTCGATTACCACCACGGCATCCGCGACGCCAAGAAAAAAATCATCCGCATGATCGGCGACCCGGCCACGCGTTACCGTGAAGACCCGGTGCGCATCATCCGCGCCGTGCGTTTTTCAGCCAAGCTCAGCGCGCTGGGCTTCAAGTTCGAGGACAAGACGGTCGCGCCGCTGAAGTCCATGAAAGGCCTGCTGGCCGACGTGCCGCAGTCCCGGCTGTTCGACGAGATGCTCAAGCTGCTGCAGACCGGCCACGCGCTGGCCAGCATCGAGCAACTGAAGTTCCTGGGCCTGAACACCGGCATCTATCCCCTGCTGGATGTGGTGGTGGACACTGCCGAAGAACCCTTTTTGCAGCTGGCGCTGCTCGATACCGACCGCCGCGTCGGTGAAGGCAAGCCGGTGGCGCCCAGCTTTTTGCTGTCCTGCGTGCTCTGGGCCGATGTGCGCCAGGGCTGGGAGCAGCGCTTGAAGCGCGGCGAGAACACCATGCCGGCGCTGCAGGACGCGATTGACGATGCCTTCAACGCGAAGATCGGCGACGTCTCGGGCCGCGGCAAGCTGGGCACCGACATGCGCGAGATCTGGACCATGCAGCCGCGTTTTGAAAAACGCACCGGCAGCTCGCCGTATTCGCTGCTGGACCAGCCGCGCTTCCGCGCCGGTTTCGACTTCCTGCGCCTGCGCGCCCAGACCGGCGAGATCGAGATGGAACTGGCCGAGTGGTGGGAAAAATTCAGCACGGCCTACGACGACGAGCGTCACGAGATGATCGAGCAGGCGCGCCTGGCCCAGGCGCAGAAACCGCAGCTGCCGCGCACACGTGTCAAACGTGTGGAGCCCGAGGCGGCGCGTGGTGCCGACGGCAGCCAGCCCGCGGCGCCTTTTCCCGAGTTCGGCGAATCCGGCGAGCCGGCGCCCGCCAAAAAACGCCGGCGCCGCCGCAAGCCGGCCAACCGCGAAGGCGGTGGGGTCTCGGCCAGCCCGCCGTCTGATACCTCCGAACACTGAGTCTGTCCATGCCGGCGGGTGCATCCGGGAACGAGCCCACGCCGCTGCTCACCGCCCATGTGGCGCTGGGCGCCAACCTGGGTGACGCAGAGGCCACGGTGCGGCAGGCGATGGACGCGCTGGACCACCTTCCCCAAAGCCGCGTGGCGCGGCGCTCCAGCCTGTACCGGACGGCGCCCATGGGCCGCGATGCTGCGGGAAGGGCGGGCGGCCCCGACTACATCAATGCCGTGGTGGCGCTGGCCACCGGCTTGAGTCCACTGGACTTGCTCGACTGTTTGCAGGCGCTGGAGCAGGCCGCGGGGCGCGAGCGCTCCTACCCGGATGCGCCGCGCACCCTGGATCTGGACATCCTGTTGTATGGCGACGCCCGGGTGGAGTCAGCGCGCCTGGCGGTACCGCATCCACGCATGGCGCAGCGCGCTTTTGTGCTGGTGCCGCTGGCAGAGATCGCGCCCGGGCTGGTCAGCGCAGCGCAACTGGACGCCGTCGCCGATCAGGCGATCGAGCGCCTGCAGGCCGCACCTTAAGGCGCCAGCCGCTCGCGCAGCCATCCGTCGGCTTGTTGCGTGTAGCGCAGCCGGTCGTGCAAACGGCTTTTACGCCCCTGCCAGAACTGCCAGTTGTCGGGCTGCAGCCGGTAACCGCCCCAATGCGGCGGACGCGGCGGCTGCAGCAGAAACTTCGCGCCGTATTTCGCGGCATTGGCGACCAGCACGCTGCGGCCGGAAATCACCTCGCTTTGCGGGCTGGCCCAGGCGCCTATGCGTGAATCGAGCGGACGGCTGTGAAAGTAGGCGTCACTTTCTTCGGCGGACACTTTTTCGACCCGGCCTTCGATGCGCACCACGCGCTCGAGCTCGACCCAGTGAAACTGCAGGGCAGCAAAGGGATTGCCCGCCAGCTCCTGGCCCTTGCGGCTGTCGTAGTTGGTGTACCAGACGATGCCGCGCGCGTCGTAGCCCTTGACCAGCACGACGCGCGTCGAGGGCCGGCCATCAGCGGCCACGGTGGCCAGCGTCATCGCATTGGGTTCGGGCACTTCGGACGCGATGGCTTCCTTGAGCCACTGGTCGAACTGCTGCAGCGGGTCGGCCTGCGAGGCCTCCTCGTTCAGTTCGGCGCGTTCATAACTTTTGCGCAGGTCGGCGATGGCGGTGGCTTGGCTCATGCATCGATTGTGCACGGGCAATCGCCGATTCGCGGCAGATGCGCTTGAAAGCGAATGAATATTCGGCTATATTCGCGCTTCGATGAAACCCAAAGACGACGAAAAGCAGCGCGCGATTGCCGAGGCCACTTTCACGCTGGTGGCCCAGACCGGCCTGAGCGGACTGACCATGGCCGACATTGCGCGCACTGCCGGCATCGCCACCAGCACGCTCTACGTCTACTACCCGTCGAAAGACGAGCTGATCAGCCAGCTCTACCAGGACGCCAAAACGGCCACCATGCAGCGCCTGATGGAAGGTGTGCTGCCCGGCGCCTCGCTGCGCAGCCGGGTGCGTCGCATCTGGAGCAACCTGCTGCGGCACCGCCTGCAGCGTTATGCCGAAGTGGTGTTTCAGGAGCAGTATTACAACTCGCCGTGGTTCACCGAAGGCAACCGCGAACTGTCGACGCGGCTGGCGGCCGGTTTCCTGGCACTCATGGAAGAGGGCCAGCAGCAGGAGATTTTCAAGCCGGTGCCGCTGCCACTGCTGACCGCCAGCGTGGTGGGTTCGGTGCGCGAAACCGCGCAACTGATACGCACCGGTGTGTTGCCCGACGACGAGGCCGTGCATGGGGCTGCATTCAGTCTCTGCTGGGACGCCATCAAGGCCTGATCATCAGCGATTCAACACCTGTTCAGCTTATTTAAGCGAATATAAATTCGCCAATTTTCTCCCCCACTTACCTCAAGGAGTTCCACGATGCCCACCCTCAACATCAACGGGAAGAACGTCGCTGTCGATGCCGACGCCTCCACCCCCATCCTCTGGGCCCTGCGAGACACGCTGGGCATGACAGGTACCAAGTTCGGCTGCGGCGCCGCCTTGTGCGGCGCCTGCACCGTGCACCTCAACGGCGCGGCCACCCGCTCCTGCGTCACGCCGATCTCCGCGGCCGTCGGCCAGAAGATCACCACCATCGAAGCCGTCGGTGATGACCGTGTCGGCAAGGCAGTCCAGGCCGCCTGGGTCAAACACGACGTGGCCCAGTGCGGCTATTGCCAGAGCGGCCAGGTGATGAGCGCCACCGCGCTGCTGAAGACCCAGCGCAAACCGACCGACGCCGATATCGACGCGGCCATGGCCGGCAACATCTGCCGCTGCGGTACTTATGTGCGCATACGCGCTGCCATCAAAGACGCCGCCCTCGCGCTGGCTTGAAGGAGAACATCATGTACAGCACCTCTTCTTCCGATCTCTTCACACACTTGCCCAAAGGGCTGCAGGCCCTCGTGCATCAAGGCCAGGATGCTCCTGAAAGCGGAGCAACCGGCTTGCAGCGGCGCGGCTTCCTCAAGGTCGCGACGGCCGGCGGTTTTGCGCTGGGCGCGTTCCCGCTGCTGGCGCAGGCCCAGGGCGCAGCGCCCGCTGCTGCGGCTTCTGCGCTGAAACCGACGCAGCAGCCTTCGGCCTTTGTGCAGATCGCCAGGGACGGCACGGTCACCGTGACCATCAACCGGCTTGACTTCGGCCAGGGCGTGCAGACCGGCCTGCCGATGATCCTGGCCGAGGAACTCGACGCCGACTGGCGCCTGGTGAAAAGCCAGCATGGCAATGCCGACCCGGCTTATGTGGATCCGGCCTTTGGCATGCACCTGACCGGTGGCTCGGGCTCGATCAAGAACTCCTACATGCAGTACCGCGAGCTCGGCGCCCGCACACGCGCCATGCTGGTATCTGCGGCCGCAGCGCAGTGGGGCGTGGATCCCGCCGGCCTCCGCACCCGCGAAGGGGTGGTGATAGGCCCCAACGGCAAACGCCTGGGCTACGGTGAACTGGCCGAAGCCGCCATGAAGCAGCCGGTGCCGGCGGAGGTCACGCTGAAGGACCCGAAGCAGTTCCGCATCATCGGCAAACCCACGGGCCGGCTTGATGCGCGCGCCAAGTCCACCGGCAAGCAGAATTACGGCATCGATGTGCGTTTGCCCGGCATGCTGACCGCGGTGGTCGCACATCCGCCGGTGTTTGCCGGCAAGCTCAAGTCGCTCGACGACGCGGCGGCCCGCGCCATCCCCGGCGTCAAGGCCGTGCTGCGCGTGCCGCTGGACCGCGGTGGTGAAGGTGTGGCCGTGGTCGCCGAGGGTTACTGGGCGGCCAAACAGGGCCGCGATGCGCTCAAGCCCGAATGGGACAGCAGCGCGGTCGAGAAGGTGGACAGCGCCAGGCAACTGGCCAGCTACCGCGCACTGGCGCAATCCCCCGGTGCCATCAAGTACTCCGCCGATGTGGGCCGGCTGGCGGCCGCGCCGAAAAAAATCAGCGCCGAGTTTGTGTTTCCCTACCTGGCGCATGCGCCCATGGAACCGCTCAACTGCACGGTGCTGCTCAGCGGGCAGGGCGCCGAGGCGCGCGCCGAACTCTGGCTGGGCACACAAATGCCGGGACTGGACACGCTGGCCGCTGCCAAGGTGCTGGGTGTGGCGCCGCAGAACCTCAAGATGAATGTGCAGATGGCCGGCGGCGGTTTCGGCCGCCGCGCGATCCCCAGCAGCGAGTATGTGGTCGAGGCCTGCAGCGTCGCGAAAGCCGCACGTGCCGCCGGACTCAACGCGCCGGTACGCACCTTGTGGAGCCGCGAGGACGACATCAAGGGCGGTTATTACCGGCCCATGCATGTGCACCGCGCCGAGATCGGCTACGACGCTGAGGGCAAGATTCTCGCCTGGGAGCACGTGATCGTCGGCCAGTCCATCGTGGCCGGCTCGCCCTTTGAAGCCTTTATGGTCAAGGACGGCGTGGATGGCACCATGGTCGAGGGCATGAAGGAGCCTTACGACATCCCGATGCGGCTGTCGGTGCACCACCCGAAAGTCAATGTGCCGGTGCTCTGGTGGCGCAGTGTCGGCTCGACCCATACCGCCTATGTGATGGAGACGCTGATCGACGAGATCGCGCGCGGCAGCGGCCAGGACCCGGTGGCATACCGCATGAAACAGTTCGGCAGCAAACACCCGCGCCACAGTGCCGCGCTGCAGCTCGCGGTGGACAAATCCGGCTACGGCAAGCGCCGCCTGGCGGCCGGGCGTGCCTGGGGCGTGGCGGTGCACGAGTCCTTCAACACCGTGGTGGCCTATGTGGTCGAAGCCTCGGTCAAGGACAAGACGCCGGTGCTGCATGCAGTCACGGCAGGTGTGCACTGCAACCTGGCGATCAACCCGACCAGCATCGAAGCGCAGATCCAGGGTGCGGCGCTGATGGGCCTGTCGATGTGCCTGCCGGGCGCTGCCATCACGCTCAAGGATGGCGTGGTCGAGCAAAGCAACTTCGGCGACTTCCCGGTGCCGCGCATCACCGACATGCCCACGGTCGCGGTGTTCATCGTGCCCAGTGCCGACGCCCCAACCGGTCTCGGCGAACCCGGCCTGCCGCCGCTGGCGCCGGCCTTTGCCAATGCGCTCGCACGCCTGACCGGCCAAGCGCCG
>CALRTF020000064.1:0-16385 GCA_943370985.1 Paenacidovorax caeni | reverse complement strand
CCCAGCGTGACCATCGTGCACAAGGGCAACATCATGAAGTTCACCGAAGGCGGTTTCCGCGACTGGGCCTATGCCCTGGCGAAAAAGGAGTTCGGCGCGGTGGAGGTCGACGGCGGTCCCTGGATGAAGTTCAGGAACCCCAAAACCGGCAAGGACATCATCGTCAAGGACAGCATTGCCGATGCTTTCCTGCAGCAGATCCTGCTGCGGCCGGCCGAATACAGCGTGATCGCCACGCTGAACCTCAACGGCGACTATATCTCTGACGCACTGGCCGCGCAGGTTGGCGGCATCGGCATCGCCCCCGGTGCCAACCTCAGCGACACGGTCGCCATGTTCGAGGCCACCCACGGCACGGCGCCAAAATACGCCGGCAAGGACTATGTGAATCCCGGTTCGGAAATCCTGTCGGCTGAAATGATGCTGCGCCACATGGGCTGGACCGAGGCGGCCGACCTGATCATCAGCGCCATGGAAGCCTCCATTGCGTCGAAAAAGGTGACTTACGACTTCGCCCGCCTGATGGATGGCGCGACCCAGGTCAGTTGCTCCGGTTTCGGGCAGGTGATGATCGACCATATGTAAAGCGTGCCGCAGCCCGTTTGCTTGAAAACCAGGCAGCGGCACCGCAAGACCGCTCCAGGCGCAGGCCGGAGCGGTTTTTTCATGGCGCGGGCAAAAGTCACGGCCTTGCCTTGAATGTCGCGTTCCCGCCACCAATTTCCCTGAGCACCGCAATGGGCAATTTCGCTCGCTAGAATGAATTCATGGCAACCCAACCCCCCAAGCCCCCCGCACCGCCCAAAGCCCCGGCCATCAAGCCGGACGGCGCCAATGGTGGGGATTCCGTTGTACTGGAGCGGCGTCCCCAGAAGACCAAGCCGCCGCAGATGTTCCAGGTGGTGCTGCTCAACGATGACTACACCCCGATGGAATTTGTTGTCGAGGTGATCCAGGAGTTTTTCAACAAGGACCGTGAAACCGCAACCCAGATCATGCTGAAGATCCATCTGGACGGCAAAGGGGTGTGCGGCGTGTTTTCCAAGGACGTGGCCACCACCAAGGTCGATCAGGTCACGGAAGCCGCCCGGAAAAATGGCCATCCGCTGCAGTGTGTCTGCGAGCCCATTGAATAATTCAAAAAACAGCCCATATCGTCCGTTAAGAGTTAAGAGATACAGAGTTACCACCGCAGCAAGCCGAAAGGAAACGCAATGATTGCCCAGGAACTAGAAGTCAGCTTGCACATGGCCTTTGTCGAAGCCCGGCAACAACGCCACGAGTTCATCACCGTGGAGCACCTGCTGCTGGCGCTGCTCGACAACCCCAGCGCCGCCGAAGTGCTGCGCGCATGCTCCGCCAACATCGATGACCTGCGCAAGTCGCTGGCCAACTTCATCAAGGACAACACGCCGCAGGTCGCCGGCAGCGATGACGTGGACACGCAGCCCACGCTGGGTTTCCAGCGCGTGATCCAGCGCGCCATCATGCATGTGCAGTCCACCGGCAACGGCAAGAAGGAAGTCACCGGCGCCAACGTGCTGGTCGCCATCTTCGGCGAGAAGGATTCACACGCCGTGTATTACCTGCACCAGCAGGGCGTGACACGCCTGGACGTGGTCAACTTCATCGCGCACGGCATCAAGAAAAGCGATCCGCCCGAGCCGACCAAGACCGGCGAGACCGCTGCCGAGAACGAGGAGGGTGGCGAGAAGAACGAAAAAGCCTCGCCGCTGGAGCAGTACACCCAGAACCTCAACCAGATGGCCAAGGACGGCAAGATCGATCCGCTGATCGGGCGCCACTACGAGGTCGAGCGTGTGATCCAGATCCTGTGCCGCCGCCGCAAGAACAATCCCTTGCTGGTCGGTGAGGCCGGTGTCGGCAAGACCGCGATTGCCGAGGGCTTGGCCTGGCGCATCACGCAAAAAGACGTGCCCGAGATCCTGGCCGAAGCCCAGGTCTACTCGCTCGACATGGGCGCCTTGCTGGCCGGCACCAAGTACCGCGGCGATTTCGAGCAGCGCCTCAAGGGCGTGCTCAAGGCGCTCAAGGACAAGCCCAACGGCATCCTGTTCATCGACGAGATCCACACCCTGATCGGCGCCGGTGCGGCCTCGGGCGGCACGCTGGATGCGTCCAACCTGCTCAAGCCTGCGCTCAGCTCGGGTCAGCTCAAGTGCATAGGCGCGACCACCTTCACCGAATACCGCGGCATCTTCGAAAAAGATGCAGCCCTGTCGCGCCGCTTCCAGAAGGTCGACGTGGTCGAGCCGACGGTGCAGGAAACCGTCGAGATCCTCAAGGGCCTGAAGTCGCGTTTTGAGGAGCACCACAGCGTCAAGTACGCGGTGGCGGCCCTGCAGGCTGCGGCCGAACTCAGCGCCAAGTACATCAACGACAGGCACCTGCCCGACAAGGCGATTGACGTGATCGACGAGGCCGGCGCTGCCCAGCGCATCCTGCCGCCGTCCAAGCGCAAGAAAACCATCACCAAGACCGAGGTCGAGGAGATCGTGGCCAAGATCGCGCGCATTCCGCCGGCCAATGTGTCCAACGACGACCGCGGCAAACTCAAGACGCTCGAGCGCGACCTGAAAAGTGTGGTGTTCGGCCAGGACAAGGCGCTGGATGTGCTCGCGTCCGCCGTCAAGATGGCGCGTTCCGGCTTGGGCAAGGACGACAAGCCGATCGGCTCCTTCCTGTTTTCTGGCCCCACCGGCGTCGGCAAGACCGAAGCGGCCAAGCAGCTGGCCTACATCATGGGCATCGAGCTGATCCGCTTCGACATGTCCGAGTACATGGAGCGCCATGCGGTGAGCCGGCTCATCGGCGCGCCTCCGGGTTACGTCGGGTTTGACCAGGGCGGCCTGCTGACCGAGGCCGTGACCAAGAAGCCGCATTGCGTGCTCCTGCTCGACGAGATCGAAAAGGCGCACCCGGACATCTTCAACGTGCTGCTGCAGGTCATGGACCACGGCACGCTGACGGACAACAACGGGCGCAAGGCCGATTTCCGCAATGTGATCATCGTCATGACGACCAATGCCGGCGCCGAGACCATGAACAAGGCGACCATCGGTTTCACGAATCCGCGCGAGTCCGGCGACGAGATGGCCGACATCAAGCGCCTGTTCACGCCCGAGTTCCGCAACCGCCTGGACGCGACCGTGAGCTTCAAGGCGCTGGATGAAACCGTCATCCTGCGCGTGGTCGACAAGTTCCTGCTGCAGCTCGAGACGCAACTGGCCGAGAAAAAAGTGGATGTGACTTTCACCGACACCTTGCGCAAATACCTCGGCAAGAAGGGCTTTGATCCGCTGATGGGCGCGCGCCCGATGCAGCGCCTGATCCAGGACACGATACGCCGCGCGCTGGCCGACGAGTTGCTCTTTGGACGCCTGATCGACGGCGGGCGCCTGACGGTCGACATGAAAGTCACGACCGACGAGAAGGGTGTCGAGACCGGCGAAGTCGAACTCGACATCCAGCCGCTGCCCAAGAAAGAAGGCAAGGCCAAGCCCGAAGCCGAACAGGCGGAGACCAGCTGAAGCCCGGGCTGGACAAGCCCCTCAAAAAGGCCGGTAGCATCACGCTATCGGCCTTTTTCTTTGGAGCCTGCCCGGCCCGGCTCTAACCCTCACACAACCCGCCCACGATTTTGGAAATCCCGCAACTCAGCGACGAATGGAAAACCGGCCTGTCCCTGGCCTGGAGCGCCTATATCGCCGTCCTGTCGATCTGGATCGTGCTGCAAAAACGCGCGCCGGTGTCCACCATGAGCTGGATCCTGTCGATGGCGCTGCTGCCTTTCGCCGGTTTTGTCGTTTATTACTTCCTGGGCCCCCAGCGGCTCAGGAAGCAGCGCCTCCGGCGCCTGCGCAGCCGTGCCGGGCACCGTGACGATGCCGACATGGCGGCCCTGCGCGACGACATCGAGCGCGCGCCGCCGGCCTTGCGGCAAATGGCGGCGCTGGGCAGGGCGGCTTGCGGCCTGCCGGTGTCGAGCGCCACCTCGGCACAACTGCTGTCCGGCGGCGCGGCCACTTTCGACAGCATGTTCGACGCGATACGCCAGGCGCGCCACCACGTTCACCTCGAGTACTACATTGTCGAGCCCGACCGCATAGGCACGGCGCTGCGGGACCTGCTGGTGCAAAAGGCCGGGGAGGGTGTGACCGTGCGCCTGCTGGTTGATGCGCTGGGCTCCAAGCGGCTGGGCCGCAGCTACATGGGGCCGCTGCTTGCGGTGGGCGTCCGGGTCGGCCTGTTCCACGAAACGCGCATAGGCCGCCGGCTGCGCCCGGTCAGCAACTACCGCACCCACCGCAAGATACTGGTCTGCGACGGCACCGTGGGCTTCACCGGCGGGGTCAACATCACCGACGAGGAAGACCTGCGCACGCGGCGCGATGCCTACCACGACGTGCACCTGCGCTTCGAGGGCAGCGCGGTGCGCTGGCTGCAGACCACCTTCCTGGAGGATTGGACCTATGCCACCGGGGAGTCCCTGCAGGAAACCGACAAATCCCTCCAGCGCCTGCTGCCGCAACTGCATCCCGACGAAGAGGCAGGCGATATCCCGGTGCAGGTGGTGACCAGCGGACCGGACAATCCGCTCGAGGCGATCCATCGCATGCACATCGCCGCCATCAACGCCTCCTGCCAGCGCGCCTGGCTGACCACGCCTTATTTTGTGCCGGGCGAGCCCGCGCTGATGGCGCTGACCAGCGCGGCGCTGCGCGGGGTCGACGTGCGCCTGCTGGTGCCGCGCCGCAGCGACAGCCTGATCGTCAGCGCGGCGGCGCGCTCCTATTACGACGAGTTGATCGCCGCCGGCGTCAAGGTCTGGGAGTACAAGGCGCGCATGTTGCATTCCAAGACCCTGGTGGTCGACGACAACTGCGCGATGATAGGCACGGCCAATTTCGACAACCGCAGCTTCCGCCTGAACTTCGAGGTGATGGCGGTGGTGTACGGCCCGGTGCTGGCCGAACCGCTGGCCGCGCAGTTCGAGACCGATTTGCGCCAGGCGGCTGCCGTGCCCGCCCAGCGGCGCCAGCGTTTCCTGATGCGCCTGTTCGATGCCACGGCGCGGCTGTTTTCACCCTTACTCTGAGCTTGCCATGGCGCCCCACACTTTTCTCTGGCACGACTACGAAACCTTCGGGCTGAACACGCGGCGCGACCGGCCGGCGCAGTTTGCCGGCATACGCACCGACGCCGAGCTCAACGAGATCGGCGAGCCGCTGATGATGTATTGCCAGCCGGCGCGCGACTACCTGCCCGACCCGGCCTCCTGCCTGGTCACCGGCATCACGCCGCAACTTTGCCTGGAGCGCGGCCTGCCCGAACACGAATTCGCCGCGCGCATCGAGGCCGCGCTGGCCCAGCCCGGCACCATAGGCGTCGGTTACAACACCATCCGTTTCGACGACGAGGTCACGCGCCACCTGTTCTGGCGCAACCTGATCGATCCCTACGCGCGCGAGTGGCAAAACGACTGCGGACGCTGGGACCTGCTCGACGTGGTGCGCATGGCCTATGCGCTCAGGCCCGAAGGCATCGAATGGCCGGTGAAAGCCGACGAGCGCCGTCCCGGTGAGCCCGGCGCGTTGCGGCCCAGCTTCACGCTGGTGGACCTGGCGCGCGCCAACGGCCTGATACACGAGTCCGCGCACGATGCGCTGTCCGACGTGCGCGCCACGATTGCGCTGGCGCGGCTGATCCGGCAGGCGCAACCGCGTCTCTTCGACTTCTGTCTGAGCCTGCACAAGAAGGACCGCGTGGCCGCCGAACTCGGCCTGCCGACCAGCCTGCAGACGGCCCAGCCTTTTCTGCATGTGTCCGGCATGTTTGCCCCCGAGAAGGGCTGCCTGGCGGTGATGTGGCCGCTGGCCATGCATCCCTCGAACAAAAACGAGTTGCTGGCCTGGGATCTGGCTTTCGATCCCGCTGAACTGCCGCTGCTCGATGTCGCCACGCTGCGCCAGCGCCTGTTCAGCAAGACGGCTGAGCTGCCCGAAGGTGTGGCCCGCCTGCCGATCAAGTCGGTGCACCTGAACAAGTCGCCGATGGTGGTGCGCAAGCTCGCGACGCTCAGCGATGCGATGGCCGCCAAATGGGGTATCGATATCGAAGCGGCGCTGCGCCATGCCGAAACCGCCGCCGGCCTGCCCGACATGAGTGCGGTCTGGCCCGAGGTGTTTGCGCGGCCCAGGGAAGGCATTCCCGATGTGGATGAAGACCTCTATGGCGGCTTCATCAACAACGACGACAGGCGCCGCCTCAACAAGCTGCGCGCCATGCCGCCGGCCGAACTCGCACACAGCCGCACCGGCTTCGACGACGAGCGGGTGGAAGAGCTGGTGTTTCGTTACCGCGCGCGCAACTTCGAGGCCACGCTGTCGGCCGAAGATGCGCAGCGCTGGGAAGCCCACCGTGCGGCGCGCCTGCTCGAAGGCGAGGGCGGCGCCCGCAATATCGATGCCTTCCTGGCCGAGCTGGACCTGTTGTCGGAAACTGCGGATGAACGCGGCGAGGAGGTGTTGGGCGCTTTGTACGACTACGCGGAGATGATCGCCTCTGAAGTTTGATCCTGCGACTACCCGTCGGTTTGCTCACTTTTCGATAGCTGCTTGCCCCCGTCTGACGGGGGCTGGAACCCGATTTGAACGAAATGGCCAGACACGGGCGCGGCGGGTCAGGCCAGCGCCGGCCGCCACGGCGCATGTTTTCCCATCACGCCGGCGTACAGCGCGCTGGCTTCGAAGGCGGCCAGCCAGCGTTGCAAACGTGGCCAGGGCTGGGTCGCAAACCAGCCGGCATCGGTGTGTGCAAACTGGCGCACAAAGGGCAGGATGGCCATGTCGGCGAGGCTGGCGTGGGCGCCGAACAGCCAGCCTTCGGCCAGACGCGTATCGAGCTGCGCCAGCCAGCCCGCTGCCTCGCTGCGCTGCTGCAGCGCAAAGGCCGCTTCGTCGCCTGCGGATTCTTCTGGATAGCGGTTCGGGTATTTGTAGCGGTCCAGCTGGCGCTTGAATTCAGTGTCGTTGACTGCGACCAGTGCAAGCATGTCCTCCTGCGATGCGCCGGCAGGCGCCAGCCATTGCGCCGGGTCATTGCGGTCCAGCGCCCAGCGCATGATGTCCAGGCTTTCGTCGAGCACCGTGCCCTTGGGCAGCACCAGCACCGGCACCGTGCCCTTGGGCGAGGCGGCCAGCATTGCGGCGGGTTTGTCGCGGAGCACAACTTCGCGATGTTCATGAGCCTGGCCGCTCACAGCGAGCGCCAGGCGCGCGCGCATCGCATAGGGGCAGCGGCGAAACGAATACAGGACGGGCAGGGCGCCCATCAGGCGCTGTCTTCCCTGTCTGAATGGCTGCTTGCGGTAGCCAGCTTCGCGCCTATGTGCGGCTGGCGCCGGCGGTTCGCGAAATCGACCTGGCGCTGGCGCTCGATGAAGCCGCGTTTTTGCGCCTCGGTCTTTTTGTCGTGGCACGCCGGGCAACTGACGCCCGGCACGTAAAGCGGTGAGGTCCTGTCAGCCTCACTGATCGGGTCGCGGCAGGCGCGGCACAGCTCGTAGTGGCCGGTGGCCAGGCCGTGCACCACCGACACCCGTTCATCGAACACAAAACACTCGCCCCGCCAGCGGCTCTGCTCCTCGGGCACGGTTTCCAGGTACTTGAGGATGCCGCCCTCAAGGTGGTAAACCTCGTCGAAGCCCTGGGTACGCATGAAGGCGGTGGATTTTTCGCAGCGGATGCCGCCGGTGCAGAACATTGCCACCCTGGGTTTTTTGCCGTCTTTTTCGGCCAGCAGGCCACCGGGTGCAGATTGCGCAGCCACCCAGGCGGGCAGCTCCGAAAAGCTGTGGGTCTTCGGATCGACCGCGCCTTCAAACGTGCCGATGCCGACTTCATAGTCATTGCGCGTGTCCACCACCACCACATCCGGCTCCGCGATCAACGCGTTCCAGTCCTGCGGCTTGACGTAGCGGCCGGCCATCTGGTTGGGGTTGATGCCGGGCACACCGAGCGTGACGATCTCGCGCTTGAGCCGCACCTTCATGCGGTAAAACGGCAGCTTGTGCGACCAGGATTCCTTGTGCGCCAGGTCCGCCAGGCGCGCGTCGCTGCGCAGATGCGCCAGCACGGCGCGTACGCCTGTTTCGGGTCCGGCGATCGTGCCATTGATGCCTTCTTCGGCCAGCAGCAGCGTGCCGCGCACGTCCTGCGACTCGCAAAAAGCCTGCAGCGGCGCCTGCAACGCGGCGTAGTCGGGCAGGGTCACGAACTTGTAGAGGGCGGCGGTCAGGAAGTCGGGCATGGCAGGCGGGGAGGAGCAAAAAAGCGTTCAAAAACAAGGCTGCAAGCCTTGCGGATTTTCCCATCCTACCAAGGCCCGCCGCCGCGCTGTTTGTCCTGCGTCAGCCGCCTGACAGATACGCGGCGTGCCGGACCACATCAACGGCGAGACGCCGTTGCTGCAATGCAGCAAAATGGATGCATGCTAACCAATCGAGCCCCCGGCGCGGAACCATGCCCAAAAGCCTGAGCAGCCTCTGGCTCAAAAGCGTACGCCGCATGGGCAAGGCCCAGCAGGCGCAGGGCCGGCGCCTGCTGCAAAGCCTGGTGCCCCGGCCCGTGCGTGCGCCCGCCGTGCGCAAGAGCCCGGCCCGGGTGGCCAAGGCCCCCATCCGCAAAAGCGCGTTGCTGCCCGCGCGCCCGCTGGCCGGCCCGCGCGGCAGCTGGCAGAAGTCCTGGTTCTCGGTGCCGGCCGCCGGCCAGCTCGCACCGGCGCGGCGCATGTTGTACTGGCTCTACCTGCCGCCGGACGCAGGATCCGGGCCCTTGCCGCTGGTGGTCATGCTGCACGGCTGCCAGCAGATGGCGACCGACTTCGCGCTGTCCACCCGCATGAACGAACTGGCCGCGCGCAAGGGTTTTGCGGTGCTTTACCCGCAGCAGTCGGCCGCCGCCGATGCACACCGCTGCTGGCACTGGTACAAACGCCCGACCCAGGAAGGCCTGGGCGACGTGCGGCTGATCGCCGACATGATCACCCAGGTGCAGGCCAGGCACGGCCTGGACACCAGCCGCACCTATGTGGCGGGGCTGTCGGCCGGTGCGGGCCTGGCCAATATCCTGGCGCTGCGTTACCCGGCCATGGTGGCCGCCGTCGGCCTGCATTCGGCGCCGGTTTTCGGCACCACCGACTCGCCCATGAGCGCTTATGGCGCCATGCAGCATGGCTCTGCGCCGGCCCACCGCGAAAGCGTGCGTTCCTTCGGCAGCGCAGAGGCTGCGTTCCCCGGCATGCCGGCGATCCTGATCCATGGCGCGCGCGACACTGTGGTGCGGCGCATCAACATGGCGCAGCTGACCGAGCAGTTCAGCCTCCTCAACGCCGGTGTCATCACGCGTGAGGATGCCGTGGTCCGCCACTGGCCGGCGCGCAGCAGTGGCCGTCATCCGCGCCACGCCTACGAATGCGCGACCTGGTATGCCGGGCGCAAGCCGCAACTGGTGGCCTGCGAGATTGCCCAGCTTGGCCACGCCTGGAGCGGCGGCGACGGCAGCGTCGAGTTCAGCGCACCCGAAGGCCCGGATGCCACGCTGATGATGTGGACCTTTTTTGCACGCCACCGGCGTATCCAGGCCCTGTCACCTGCGTGAGCTTCACTGCCGCCCATTCGCTACAAGATTGATAGCTGCCCGCGCATGACCGGCGAGGGCTGGGGGCAGCTTTGCCTGCGAGCCGCTCAGTTCCCCTGCGCAAAACGCGCACGCAGCGCCTCCACGCGCGCCCGGTTCACGCCGAAATCCTTGCGCCCCAGGCGGCTGGACGAGCGCACGTGGATCACCTGGGCCGCCTCGTCCAGCCACAACTCGAGGTCGTCTGTGAACCTGAGCCAGCGCGTGCTGCACTGGGCGTACAGGTAGCCCGGTGTTTCCTCGACCACGGTGGTGCCCGGTGTGGTTTTGACCAGCGCCGCGGCACGCGCAAAGGCAGCGGCGCCGTCGCCGGTGTAGCTCAGCGGTGCGATGTCGGCATAGGCCCTGAACGGGTGATCCGGATGCAGCGACGCCTGGCTGCTCACGCTGTTGGGATTCTGGGCGGGGGGCTTGAGCCGCCCGGCCTTTACACCCAGATCGGGCGGCATCCGGCCTCTGAGCAGGCCCAGCTGGCCCGCCACCAGCAACATGACCAGCAGGCCGGCAAGCAGCACCACAACAAGTTTCAGGGCAGTCAGCATGATCTCTCCTCCGCGTGTTCGGGCGTGTTCAGCCGCCGCGCCGTGTTGGCCGGGCCAGCAGGAAGGCCTGGCGCTGCCAGAGCATAACCCCTCAGGCGGCTGCGCTGTGCCCCGGACACAGGACGGGCGCGCCAGGGCTTGTCGCCCGGACTCCGGCAAGCGCCGTGGCGTTCAGGGTTTGGCGTCGCGCCAGACCGCGTAGGGATTGAGCGGCGTGCCGCGCCACCACTGCTTGTCGGGACCGAGCTTGTAGATCGCGAAATGCAGGTGCGGTGCGTCTGCCGAGGCGTTGCCGCTGCTGCCGACGTAGCCGATCAGCTGGCCCTTGCGCAGCGTGCCGCCTTCGGCAATGCCGTCCGCATAGGCATCGAGGTGCGCATAGTAATAGGCGAACTCGCCGGACGGGTCGAACTGGTACAGCGTGATGCCGCCGGGTTTGCTCAGGAACAGCTTGGCGATGCGGCCGTCCTCAACCGCCAGCACCGGCGTGCCGCGCGGCGCCATGATGTCCAGCGCCTCGTGCAGCGCGCCACCGGCACGCCCCTGGGTGTAGTTGTCGCTGAGCTGGGCGGCGCTGAAGCCCTGCACGGGAATCGCCAGCCCACGCGCGCGCAGGCGGGACAGGTCGGAGGCCGGGTCCGCTGCGGCAAGTGGCGTGGGGGGGGCATCGGTGTTGGGCGCCGGTTCTGCAAGCGGGGCCTGCGCGGTGGCCGGGAGCGGTGCGGGCGCCACCACGGCCACCGGCAGCGCCGCTGCCGGTGGCGACCGGGTCGTGGCAGCGGGGCGGAACCAGGTGCCCATCACGACACCCGCAGCCACAGCCAGCACCGCGCCCAGCACCAGTGCCTGACGCCGGCGGCGCGAGGGGCGGGGCTCAGTCACAGCTTGACATCAACCTTGAACCCGGCCTTGGCCAGCGTCGACAGGCGCTCGGCGTCCCAGTTGGTCAGGTGGATACAGCCATTGGTCTCGGAATGCCCGACGTTGGAGGGATTCGAGGTGCCGTGAATGCCCCAGTGCGGCTTGGTCAGGCCCAGCCAGATGCTGCCGACCGGGTTGTTGGGGCCGGGCGCGATGTCCATCTTTTCGGCATCCTTGGGCGCGTTTTTGAGCAGCTTGGGGTTGTAGGTGAAACCCGGGTTTTTTACCTCGTTCTTGATCGCCATGGTGCCAACCGGCAGCGGGTCGTTTTTTTCGTTGCCTATGCTGATCGGGAATGCCGCGACCGGGCGCTTGCCGGCATCCAGCACATAGAGAACCCGCTGCGACTTGTCGATTTCGATGGAGGCCGACTTGACCGGGGCGGCGGTGCTTCCCACATTGGGTACCACGATCTCCTTGCCGGCCTCGACCTTGCGGCCGCCGTTGAGCTGTTTCAGCCAGGCGATGCTGGTGTGGAATTTTTCGGCCAGCGCTTCGTCCGCCGATTCGAACACCAGGGCTTTCATCTTCGCGCGCTCCGCCATGTCGGCCGGCGTTTTCTCGAACGGGCCAGCCAGGTCCTTGTCGGTCACGGTGTAGGTGGTGAGCAGCGGCGCGCTGTCTTCACGGAGTGATGTCCAGGTCTCGGGCGTGACGGTTCCGGTGACTTTCAGGCCGCGCGCGGTCTGGTAGGCCCTGACCATGCGCTGCATGTTGGCGGCATACCGGCCGTCGATCTCGCCGCAGGAAAACCAGGCGCGGTCCAGCAGGATCTGCGCGCGTGCAACCGCGGCGCCCTTGCTGCCGCTTTTGAGCAGCGGGCTGTCGCTGGCATTGTTGAAGGCCTCCATGTCCAGGCCCGCGCTGGCCGATGTTTTGGCGCCGGCCTTGGCCGTCTGCGCCAGCGCCGGGACGCTGGTGGCACCGAGCACGGCGCAGCACAGGCAGACCGCCAGCAGGCGGGGGGCACTTGACAAGGAGAGGGCAGGCAGCAGGGGCATGGAAAAGCTTTCGGCAGTTGTGCCGCCAGTGTTCACCGGGCCACACCCAGCCGCTGTAGGAAGCGGCGCTCGATGCAGGTCAGGCGCCAGCGGTTTCGCGCCCGGGCCCGGCAGCGGCTGCCTGGGCCGCCGGTTTGTTATGGAATCAATAGCTGGGCAGGCACGCAGGACAAGGGCTGCAGGCCTTTATGGCGCCATCACCATCAGCCGAGCACGCCGGCGGCCTGCAGGAATTCCTGCAAGGCCGCAAAGTCCAGCGGCTTGGTCAGGTGCACGTCGAAGCCGGCGCCCAGGGCCCGGCCCTTGTCTTCATCGGTGCCGAAGCCGGTCAGTGCGGCGGCCGTCACGCTGCCGCCGCCCGGCAGGGCGCGCAAGGCGGCCAGCACTTCATATCCGTTCATGTCCGGCATGCCGATGTCCAGCACGATGAGCCGCGGCAGACACTCGCGCGCCATCGCCAGGGCCGTCGGGCCGTCATAGGCGACCTTGACCCGGCAGTCCATGAGCCGCAGGATTTCTGCCAGGCTGTTGGCCGCATCACGGTTGTCGTCCACCACCAGCACCAGCGGCTTCGGAGGCGCCGGCGGCGCTCCGCCCTGGCCGGCGGTCCCGGCATGGGGCAGGAAGAAGCTGAAGCTGCTGCCCTGGCCCGGGCCGGCGCTGGCGGCGCTGAGGGCGCCGCCATGCATCTCCACCAGCGAACGCGCCAGCGTCAGGCCAATGCCCAGTCCGCTTTCACGCGCGGCGGTCTGGGCATCGCCCTGGGAAAACAGCTCGAAAATCTGCGTGAGCGCCTGGGCCGACAGGCCCACGCCGTTGTCACGCACCGCGGTGTGCAGCTGGCTGCCTTCGCGCCAGACCTTCAGCGTGATCTGGCCGCCCTCGGGGGTGTACTTGGCCGCATTGGTCAGCAGGTTCTGCAGCACCTGCGCCAGCCGCGTCGCGTCGCCCTGCACCCACAGGCCGCTGTCGGGCATGTCCACCGCGAGCTGGTGACGCCGGGCGTCCATCAGCGGCCGCACCGCCTCGACCGAACGCGCCACCACCTGCGCATAGGCCACCTGCTCGAGATTGAAGCGGATCTTGCCGGTGGTCAGCCGGCCCACGTCGAGCAGGTCGTCCACCAGCCGGGTCATGTGCGACAGCTGCCGGTCTATCATGTCGCGGCTGCTGCGCACCATCGGGCTGGGCGAGGGCTCCAGTTGCAGGATGGTCACGGCATTGCGTATCGGCGCCAGCGGGTTGCGCAACTCGTGCGCCAGCATCGCCAGAAACTCGCTCATGCGTTTGCTCGAGCTTTCCAGTTCGTGCAGCCGCCGCCTTTCGGTCATGTCACGCGTGACCTTGGCAAAGCCGCGCAACTGGCGGGCCGCGTCGTACACCGGCGCGATCACCACGTTGGCCCAGAATACCGAACCGTCGCGCCGCACGCGCCAGCCTTCCTCTTCGGCCCGGCCGTGGGCCAGGGCGGTCTCCAGCTCGCGCGCAGGCAAGCCGGCGTCGAGGTCCTCCTGCCGGTAGAACATGCTGAAATGCCGGCCTGTGACTTCGTGGGCGCTGTAACCCTTGATCAGTTCCGCGCCGTTGTTCCAGCTTTCGATGATGCCCTGCGGGCTCAGCATGAAAATCGCGTAGTCGCGCACGCCCTCGACCAGCAGCCGGAAGCGCTGCTCACTTTCGCGCAGGGCCTCTTCGTGCCGCCGGCGCTCGCTCAGGTCGCGCGTGACCTTGCCGTAGCCGGTGAGGGTGCCGCTTTCGTCGCGCAGTGCCGTGATCACCACATTGGCCCAGAAGCGGCTGCCGTCCTTGCGCAGGCGCCAGCCTTCTTCCTCAAAGCGCCCGTCGCGCGCCGCGCGCCGCAGCTCTTCGGCCGGCCATTGCGCCGCAATCGCCTCAGCCGGGTAGAACAGCGAGAAATGCCGGCCTATGACTTCCCCGGGCAGGTACTGCTTGATGCGTTGGGCGCCGGCGTTCCATGACTGCACCACTCCGTCGGGGTCCAGCATGAAAATGCCGTAATCCTGCACCGCATCGACCAGCAGCCGGAATCGGTCGGTGGCGGCGGCTTTTGCAGGGGAGCTATGCGTGGCGGGCATCTGCGCATGATAACGAGTCGGACCCGCTTGCCCACCCGAGGAAACCACCGTTTCAGGGCGTGAGCAGCCGGGTGATGATGCGCCAGTGCCCGGCCTCCACCGGCGTGATCGACAGCCGGTTGCCCTTGCGCAGGATCATCAGGTCTTCGAGTGCGGGGTTGGCGCGCAGCTCGGGCAGGGTCAGGTTGCGGGTTTTGGCGCTGACCTGCACGTCCACCAGCAGCCAGCGCGGCGCTTCCCGTGTCGATTGAGGGTCGTGGTAGGGCGACTTGGGATCGAACTGTGTCGGGTCCGGGTAGGCGCTGGATGCGACGCGCGCGATGCCGACAATGCCCGGTTCGGCACAGCTCGAGTGGTAGAACAACACACCGTCGCCGACAGACATGCCGTCACGCATGAAGTTGCGCGCCTGGTAGTTGCGCACGCCGACCCAGGGCACGGTCGATTTTTTCGCGGCCAGCGCGTCGTCGACCGAACATTCTTCGGGCTCGGATTTCATCAGCCAGTACTTCAAGGCAAGTCCTCCTCAGGGATGGGCTGATTATCACCACCCTGCGGGCAGCCCTGGCGTCTGTTTTATCATTTGAGCCAATGACATCAGCCAGGATTGCCATGGCCCACCCCACCTCGGTTTTCCAGTCCGGCGGCGGCGAGATGGGCATCCGGATACGCGCCTTCAACTGGGCGGCCACGCCACTGGGCGCCATCAATGACTGGCCGGCTGCGCTGCGCATCACCGTGGACCAGATGCTGGCCTCCAAATTTCCAGCCTGCCTGTTCTGGGGACAGGACCTGATCGCGGTTTACAACGATGGCTACCGTCTGCTGCTCGGCCAGAAGCCCGAGGCCCTGGGCGAGCCGATGCGCGTGACCTGGGCCGAGGTCTGGGCCGACGTCGAACCCATCGCCACAAAGGCGCTGGCCGGCGAATCCACATTCCTCGAAAACTTCCGCCTCACGCCCGACCGCAACGGCAAACAGGAAGACGCCTGGTTCACCTTCAACTACGGCCCGGTGTTCGACGAACACGGCGTGGTGGTCGGCATGCTGGACACCGTGGTGGAGACCACCGCGCAGGTGCTGGCTGACCGGCAGCGGCGCGAAGAGCGGAAGCGTCAGCGCAAGCTGCTGCAGCAAATGCCCGGCTTTGCCGCCGTGCTGGTCGGTCCCACGCATGTGTTCGACTATGTGAACGACGCCTACCGCGAGCTTGCCGGCGAGCGGGAGTTCATTGGCCGTCCGGTGCGCGAGGTTTTCCCTGAACTCGCAGACCAGGGTTTCTTCGAGATGCTGGACGGGGTTTACCGGACCGGGCAGCCGATCCAGGCCAACGCGATTCCGGTTCGCCTGTCGCACGGCCGGGGCGAACGTTTTGTCGACCTGCTGTACACGCCGATACGGGACGAACATGGCGCGGTGTTCGGCATTTTTGCCGGTGGGTATGACATCACCGGCCGTGTCAAAGCCGAAACCGAGCTGCGCGAACTCAATGCCGATCTGGAACGCCGCGTGATCGAGCGCACGCTGGCACGCGGCAAGGCCTGGCAGGTCAGTCCCGAGCTGCTGAGCGTGATCAACGCGCAGGGCTGTTTTGAGACGGTCAATCCCGCCTGGGAAAAGACGCTGGGCTGGACCGAAAAGGACATGGCCGGGGCGAGCTTTCGCGACTTTGTGCACCCGGAAGACCTGGACCGCAGCATGGCCGCCTGGGTGGATGCCGCCCAGCGCGAGCTGCCGGTGCTGCGTTTTGAAAACCGCTACCGGGTCAAGGGCGGCGGCTGGCGCTGGCTGTCCTGGGTGGCGGTGCCTGAGGACAACAAGGTCTACTGCATCACCCGCGACGTCCAGGACGAAAAGGACGATGCCGAGATGCTGGCCCAGCGCACGGCCGAGCGCGACGTGCTGGCCGGCATTGTGGAGAACACCAACACCTTCATCCAGGTGCTCGACCGGGATTTCAACTTCCTGGCGATCAACACCGCCAACGTGGACGAGTACGAACGCATTTACGGGCACCGGCCCCAGGTCGGCGACAACCTGCTGGAGATGCTCAAGGGGCGGCCCGAGCAGCTCGCCGCTGCCGAGGCCCTGTGGCGGCGTGCCATG
>CALRTF020000063.1:0-16465 GCA_943370985.1 Paenacidovorax caeni | reverse complement strand
TCTTCCTTCTGGCGCTCGCCTTCGCCGCGGGTGACCTTGGCGCCTTCGCTCATCAGGCCCTTGAAGGTCACGGCGGCTTCGACCAGCGCGGCGTAGTCGGCGCCGTGCACGAAGTCCTGGGTCAACACGCTGCTCTTGATATTGCCGTGGTGGCGGCGGCTGATGCGCAAAATCGGTTTGTCGTTGCGGGCATCGAACTCGCCGGCCACTTCGGCCGTCGGCAACTGGGCCTGCAGCAGGGCGGCTGAACGCTCGGCGTCTTCCACGGTGTCGAGATTCAGCGCCACGCCGTCGGCAATCGCCTTCAGCGCTTCGGCGTCCATGTAGCCGCGCAGGCGCGCAATGACGGACTCGGCCAGCTGGTGCTTGCGCGCCAGCTCGGCCAGCGTGTCGCCGGTCAGCAAGGTGCCCTTGCCGTTGGCCGGGTCGGCGCCGGTTAACACTGCCGCGTCTTTCAGCGCGATCTTCAGCAAAAAGCTGTCGAGCGCCGGGCCGTCTTTGAGGTACTGCTCTTCTTTGCCGGACTTGACCTTGTACAGCGGCGGCTGCGCAATGTAGATGTGGCCACGTTCGACCAGCTCGGGCATCTGGCGGTAGAAGAAGGTCAGCAGCAAGGTGCGGATGTGGGCGCCGTCAACGTCGGCGTCGGTCATGATGATGATGCGGTGGTAACGCAGCTTGGCGACGTTGAAGTCGTCGTTGCCGGTGGTGCCGCCGGCCTTGCCGATGCCGGTGCCCAGGGCGGTGATCAGCGTCAGGATCTCGTTGCTGGTCAATAACTTTTCATAACGCGCTTTTTCGACGTTCAAAATCTTGCCGCGCAGCGGCAGGATCGCCTGGAACTTGCGGTCACGGCCCTGCTTGGCGGAGCCGCCGGCGGAGTCACCCTCGACGATGTAGATTTCGCACAGCGCGGGGTCTTTTTCCTGGCAATCGGCCAGCTTGCCGGGCAGCCCCATGCCGTCGAGCACACCCTTGCGGCGTGTCATGTCGCGCGCCTTGCGGGCGGCTTCACGGGCACGCGCGGCTTCGATGATCTTGCCGACGATGATCTTGGCGTCGTTGGGCCGCTCCTGCAGGTAGTCGGCCAGCAGCTTGCTCACGATGTCTTCGACCGGGCCGCGCACCTCGGAGCTGACCAGCTTGTCCTTGGTCTGGCTCGAGAACTTGGGCTCGGGCACCTTGACGGAGAGCACACAGGTCAGGCCTTCACGCATGTCGTCGCCGGTGACCTCGACCTTGGCCTTTTTGGCCAGCTCGGTTTCCTCGATGTACTTGTTGATCACACGCGTCATCGCGGCGCGCAGGCCGGTCAGGTGGGTGCCGCCGTCACGCTGCGGGATGTTGTTGGTGAAACACAGCACCTGCTCGTTGTAGCCGCTGTTCCACTGCATCGCGACCTCGACACCGATGTTGGTGTTCTGGTCGCTCTGGCGGTCGCCCATGGCGTGGAACACATTGGGGTGCAGGACGGTTTTGCCCTTGTTGATGAAGTTGACGAAACCCGTCACGCCGCCGGCGCCGGCAAAGTCGTCTTCCTTGCCGCTGCGCTCGTCCTTCAGGCGGATCTTCACGCCGTTGTTCAAAAAGCTCAGCTCGCGCAGGCGCTTGCTGAGGATCTCGTAATGGAAGTCGTTGTTCTGCTGGAAGATGTCGGTGTCGGGCAGGAAGTGCACCTCGGTGCCGCGTTTGTCGGTGTCGCCCATGACCTGCATCGGCGAGACCTCGACACCGCCAACCTTCTCGATGATGCGGTTCTGCACAAAGCCCTTGGAGAACTCCATCACATGGACCTTGCCTTCACGGCGGATGGTCAGGCGCAGCATCCTGGACAGCGCGTTCACGCAGCTGACACCCACGCCGTGCAGGCCACCCGAGACCTTGTAGCTGTTCTGGTTGAACTTGCCGCCGGCATGCAGCTCGGTCAACGCGATCTCGGCCGCCGAGCGTTTGGGCTCGTGTTTGTCGTCCATCTTGATGCCGGTCGGGATGCCGCGGCCGTTGTCCACCACGCTGATGGAGTTGTCCAGGTGGATGGTGACCATGATGTCGTCGCAATGGCCGGCCAGCGATTCATCGATGGAGTTGTCGACCACCTCGAACACCAGGTGGTGCAGGCCGGTGCCGTCGGAGGTGTCACCGATGTACATGCCGGGCCGCTTGCGCACGGCCTCCAGGCCTTCGAGGATCTGGATCGAGCCTTCGCCGTAGCCTTCGGACGCGCCGGCCTGGTTGGAGTCGATTTTGGGCTGGAAATTGGAGCTTCCCTCAGCGCCTTCACCTGAATGAACGCCCTCATTGGCGCGGCCTGCCTCGTCCGGATTGGCTTGGTTGGCTTTGTTTTCTTCGGTCATAACTCAGTTTTCTCAATCTCTTGAATGACCAAACCCGCTTTGGCTAGCGGGTTCGGCTGGGGTGGCGGTTTTGTTTTTGAGGACTGTGGCGCTTAAATCCGCATTGGCATCACGACGTATTTGAAGGCGGCGTTGTCCGGAATCGTCAGCAGCGCGGAGCTGTTGGAATCGGCCAGTTCGATCTTCACCATGTCCTGGTCCATGTTGGCCAGTGCGTCGATCAGGTAGGTCACGTTGAAGCCGATTTCGATGGCGTCACCGCCGTAGTCGATGTCGAGCTCGTCGACCGCTTCTTCCTGCTCGGCGTTGTTGGACGCCACACGCAGGGTGCCGGGCTCGATGTTCAGACGCACGCCCTTGAACTTCTCGCTGGTCAGGATGGCGGTGCGCTGCAGGCTGGCCAGCAGCGGCACACGGCCCAGGGTGATGATGTTCTTGTGGTTCTTGGGGATCACGCGGTTGTAGTCGGGGAACTTGCCCTCGACCAGCTTGGTGACGAACTCCATGCCTTCGAAGCTGAACTTGGCCTGGTTGCCGGCGAACTGCATCTCGATCGCGCCTTCCTTGTCGCTGAGCAGGCGCTGCATCTCGAGCACCGTCTTGCGCGGCAGGATCACTTCCTGGCGCGGCACTTCGACGTCGAGCGTGGCCGACGAAAACGCCAGGCGGTGGCCGTCGGTGGCGACCAGGCTGAGCTGCTTGCCCTCGGCAACGAACAGGATGCCGTTGAGGTAGTAGCGGATGTCGTGCACGGCCATCGCGAACGAGACCTGGTTCAGCAGCTCCTTGAGCACCTTTTGCGGCACCGAAAAGCTCGGGCCGAAATTGGCGGCTTCCTGCACCAGCGGAAAGTCTTCGGCCGGCAGGGTCTGCAGCGTGAAGCGGCTCTTGCCACCCTTGAGGATCAGCTTGTTCTGCGCCGACTCCAGCGACACGGTCTGGTCGCTGGGCATGGAACGCAGGATGTCGATCAGCTTGCGTGCGCCCACCGTGGTCGTGAAGTTGCCGCTGTCACCGTCGAGCTCGGCCGTGGTGCGGATCTGGATCTCGAGGTCGGACGTCGTGAGCTGCAGCTGCGCGCCGGTCTTGCGGATCAGCACATTGGCCAGGATGGGCAGCGTGTGCCTGCGCTCCACGATGCCTGCGACCGACTGCAAAACGGACAAAACTTTATCCTGGGTGGCTTTGAGAACAATCACTGTCTTAACCTCTTATTTCTTTAATTCAAATTAGTAGTAGTAGATAAGGGCAGCACGTTTCTGTGGACATCCCTATTTTCTTCTTTTTGATCAACTACTTGGCGCTTGTTTAACCTTGTGGCCAGACACCCCCTGAACCCTGCTGCCGAATATGAACAACTTTGCCGAATCCACCTCCCCTGTGGATAAGCCTTCAGTTGTTCAAAAGTTGTCCCCACAGTTGTCAGGCGAGTCTGGATGCGGGGAAAAGTGGCTGAAAAAGAATTCACTTCAGCCTTTCAGGGTTTGTTCCAGCACGTGCAGTTGCTGGTTGAGTTCGGTCATCTGCTGGCGCTCGGCCGACATCTTGCGGACGGCGTGCAGCACGGTGGTGTGGTCGCGGCCGCCGAACAGCTCGCCGATCTCCGGCAGGCTCTTCTGGGTGAGCTCCTTGGCCAGGTACATGGCAATCTGGCGCGGCCGGGCGATGCTGGCCGGGCGCTTCTTCGAATACATGTCGGCGACTTTAATCTTGTAATAGTCGGCCACGGTTTTCTGGATGTTCTCGACCGATATCTGGCGGTTCTGGATGGACAACAGGTCCCGCAGCGCTTCCCGGGCCAGCTGGATCGAAATTTCCTTGAGGTTGAAGCGCGAGTACGCCAGGATCTTGCGCAGCGCGCCTTCGAGCTCGCGCACATTGGAGCGCACGTTCTTGGCGACAAAAAAGGCGACTTCCTCGGGCATGACCGCGCCTTCGGCCTCGGCCTTGCGGATCAGGATGGCCACACGCATTTCGAGCTCTGGCGGCTCGATCGCGACCGTCAGGCCGGAATCAAAACGCGAGACCAGGCGCTCATGGATGTCGGCCAGGCCCTTGGGATAGGTGTCGCTGGTCAGCACGATGTGCGACTTTTTGGTCAGCAAGGCCTCGAAGGCGTTGAAAAACTCTTCCTGCGTGCGGTCCTTGTTGGCGAAGAACTGGACGTCGTCGATCAGCAGCAGATCCAGCGAGTGGTAACGCTCCTTGAACTCGTCAAAGGTCTTGCGCTGGTAGGCTTTAACCACA
Source organism: Paenacidovorax caeni (assembly GCA_943370985.1). Taxonomy (GTDB): domain Bacteria; phylum Pseudomonadota; class Gammaproteobacteria; order Burkholderiales; family Burkholderiaceae_C; genus Polaromonas; species Polaromonas caeni_A. The sequence continues at coordinate 11,864 of CALRTF020000063.1, read as the reverse complement.
TCCGAGACAAATTGTTCGGCATGGATGTAGAGAACTTTGGCGGCCGGGTTGTCGGCCAGCAGCTTGTTGCCGATGGCGTGCACCAGGTGCGTCTTGCCCAGGCCGACGCCGCCGTAGATGAACAGCGGGTTGTAAAGCTGGCCCAGGCTGCTGGACACATGCATGGCGGCGGCACGGCCCATGCGGTTGGCCGTGCCTTCGATCAGGGTGTCGAAGGTCAGCGCGGTGTTGAGCCGGCTTTTGAACGGTGCGCCGGCGACCTCTTCGGGCACACCCAGGCCGACCGGCTCGCTGACGCCGTTACCTTCAAAACTCCGCGTCAATGGCGTAGAGCGCACGGTGGCTTCGCGCTGAGCGAGCGCTAACTCAAGAGGAATCGGGTGGCCGGAAATTTTCTCCAGCAAGGCGGAAATCCGGCCGGCGTACTGCGCACGGATCCAGTCCAGCTTGAAGCGGTTGCCGACCTGGATGGTGACTTTGGACAGGTCGGCCGCGACCTCGGCAACCAGCGGGCGTATCCAGGTGTTGAACTGCTGCTCGGGCAGTTCCTGCGCCAGGTGATCGACACAGTTTTGCCACAAGTCCTGGCTGGAACTGAGAACGGATCCCTCACGCATAGGGTGTTTGGTCTGGACAGACACGGTTGCCAGCAGGCTCGTGCTTGTGGATATTATTAATTTTTGGCACCCGTTATTGTAGTCGCGCGGCCTAGTTATCCACAAAAATATTCCTGCGGGTTTTAACCTAGGCAGGGCCGCCCGGCGTGGGTGCGCAATCTCGCCTTTTACCCCCAATGCGGGCTCTAACTTGTTGCCGGCGTTGGGAAATCTGCGATAATCATGGGTTTCCCTGACACACCGCGGGTTTGCAAGCCGGTTTTAAGCCGCCGACCACGCATGCGGATTTTGCAAAGGGAGCTTTGTAGCCTGTAGGACCATCATGAAACGCACATACCAACCTTCCAAAGTCAAACGCGCTCGCACGCACGGCTTCCTGACCCGCATGAAAACCCGCGGCGGCCGCGCAGTGATCGCTGCACGCCGCGCCAAAGGCCGCAAGCGCCTGGCTGTATAAGCCTGTTTCCGGCAGCTGCCTGCTTTAGCGCGGACGACCGGCGCCAGTGCAGCGGCTTCAAACCCGACCCCAGTTCCAGGCAGTCCTTGCCGGCGCCATCGTTGCAAGAACAACGCATTTCGCATTGCATCGCAATGCGATCGATGCCATGAACGCGCAGACGGTCGCCGCCAAAACCCACGCCACGCCGGACCTGTTTCCGGTGCAGGACACCTGGGTCGGGGCGATGGTGCCTAAACGCTGGGCCAAACGCGCGGTCACCCGCAACGCCATCAAAAGACAGATCTACACCGTGAGCGCTGATTTTTTGCCCTCTTATCCCCAGGCTGCCTGGGTGGTGCGCTTGCGGCGTGATTTTTCCCGCAAGGAGTTTGTCAGCGCCAGCTCGGAAGCGCTCACGCAGGCCGTGCGCACCGAGGTGCTGGCCCTGATGCAGGCCGGGGCGAACGCGCGATGAGCGCCCCGCGCCGCGCGGCCCTTGCGCTGTACCGCCTGCCGCAACAACTCCTGGTGGGCCTGGTCAAGGGCTACCGCCTGTTGTTGAGCCCCTGGCTGGGCTCGTCCTGCCGGTTCGAGCCCACCTGCTCGGCGTATTCCTTGCAGGCGCTGCAGCAGCACGGCGCCGCCAAAGGCAGCTACCTGACGCTGTACCGCCTCGTGCGTTGCCACCCCTGGTGCCACGGCGGTTATGACCCGGTGCCGTCGTCGCAAGCCGGCGCCGGCCGATTTTCCCTTTTCACCCGCCTGGTCACGCCCGTGACCTCGATCCCCTCTAAAAAGAAGCCGTCATGAACGACATACGCCGCACCATCCTGTGGGTGATTTTTGGTTTTTCCATGGTCCTGTTGTGGGACCAGTGGCAGCTGTTCAACGGCCACAAGGCAACCTTTTTCCCCTCGGCGACGCCAGTGGCCAGCAGCAAGGCCCCGGCCGCTGCGCCCGCGTCGACGGCCAGCGTCCCGACGGGCCCGGTCACCAGCGCTGCCGTGCCTGCGCCCGCAGCGACGCCCGGCGCGGCCGTGGTGCCGGGTGCCGTGCCCGCGAGCACGCCTTCGGTGGGCAAACAGCGCCTGGTCGTCTCGACCGATCTGCTGACACTGACGTTTGACACCGAGGGCGGCACGCTGGTCGGTTCGGCCTTCCCGCGCCTGAAGGATGTGGACGGCAAGACCGACGGCTTTGTGCTGCTCGACGAAAGCGCGGCACGCGTGTATGTGGCCCAGTCCGGCCTGATCGCCGGTGCCGGCGGCGGCAGCTTCCCGACCCACAAGACACCGATGACGGCCGTGCCCGGTGAGCGCCGGCTCCAGGACGGGCAGGACAGCCTCGAGGTCAAGTTCGAATCGGCGGAAGTCGGTGGCGTCAAGCTGGTCAAGACCTACACGCTCAAGCGCGGCGCCTATGACATCGCGGTGCGCCACGATGTGCTCAACAACGGCGCCAGCGCCGTGTCGCCGCAGCTCTACACACAGCTGGTGCGCGACGGCAACAAACTGCCGGGCGAGTCGGCGTTTTATTCGACCTTCACCGGCCCGGCGATCTACACGGAAGCCAAGAAGTACCAGAAGATCGAATTCAGCGACATCGAGAAAAACAAGGTGGACGTCGAGAAACAGGCAGCCAACGGCTTTGTGGCCATGGTTCAGCACTATTTCGCTTCCGCCTGGATCCTGCCGGACGGCCTGCAGCGCGACATCTTCCTGCGCAAGGTCGACACCAACCTGTATGCCGTGGGCATGATCACGCCGCTGCCGGCGATCGCGCCCGGCGCCACCCAGTCCACCACGGCAACGCTGTTTGTCGGCCCGCAGGAAGAAAAGCGTCTCGAAGCGATTGCACCCGGCCTGGAACTGGTCAAGGACTACGGCTGGCTGACCATCCTGGCCAAGCCGCTGTACTGGCTGCTCGACAAGCTGTACAGCTTCATTCACAACTGGGGCTGGTCGATCGTCGCACTGGTGGTGCTGCTGAAAATCGCGTTCTACTGGCTCAATGCCAAGGCCTATGCCAGCATGGCCAAGATGAAGGCGGTCAATCCCAAGATCATGGAAATGCGCGAACGCCTGAAGGACAAACCGCAGGAAATGCAGGTTGCCATGATGAAGATCTACAAGGAAGAAAAGGTCAACCCCATGGGTGGCTGCTTCCCCATCATGATCCAGATTCCGGTGTTCATCGCGCTGTACTGGGTGTTGCTGAGCTCGGTGGAAATGCGCAATGCGCCCTGGATCCTGTGGATCAAGGACCTGTCGTCGCCGGACCCCTTCTACATCCTGCCGCTGGTGATGACGGCGACGACCATGTTGCAGACGGCGCTGAACCCGACGCCGCCGGACCCGATGCAGGCCAAGCTGATGTGGTTCATGCCGCTGATCTTCAGCGTGATGTTCTTCTTCTTCCCGGCCGGCCTGGTGCTGTACTGGATCACCAACAACATCCTGTCGATCGCGCAGCAGTGGGTCATCAACACCCGCATGGGTGTGCCGCCGCAGTTCAACCTGCCGAAGTTCAAGTAACCCCCCGAAGCGTCTTCGACGAGGTGCCACTGCCAGAGTCAATGGCTCTTCGGGACCGTCCAAACCTGCGCGGGCAGGTTTGGAGCCGCGGCCCCTCAGCCCCCCAGGGGGCGACACCTGCGGCCCGGCCAAGCCGGTTCCGCGGTGTCTCTGGATAATGCCCCTTATGCTCGCGCGACACCACGATCCGATTGCCGCCATCGCGACCGCCCCCGGGCGTGGCGCTGTCGGCATCGTGCGGCTGTCCGGCAAGGGACTGGCCGGGGTGGTGGTCGCCATCTGCGGCAAGGCGCTTCAGCCGCGCCACGCGAGCTACCTGCCTTTTCTGGATGCGCAGGGCCGGGTCATCGACCAGGGCCTGGCGATTTATTTCCCGGGACCGCACTCCTACACCGGCGAAGACGTGCTCGAGTTGCAGGCGCATGGCGGGCCGGTGGTGCTGCAGCTGCTGCTCGCACGTTGCCTCGATGCCGCGCAAAGCCCGGACCCATCCACGGGCCGGCCGCGCCTGCCCGGTCTGCGCCTGGCGCAGCCGGGGGAGTTCAGCGAGCGGGCCTTTCTGAATGACAAGATCGACCTGGCGCAGGCCGAGGCGATTGCCGACCTGATCGATGCCAGTACAGAAACCGCCGCGCGATCGGCCGCGCGTTCGCTGTCGGGGGAGTTTTCCAGCGAGGTGCACCTGCTGCTGGAGCGCCTGGTGCATCTGCGCATGCTGGTTGAGGCGACGCTGGATTTTCCGGAAGAGGACATCGACTTCCTGCAAAAGGCTGACGCCCAGGGCCAGCTGGCCGGGCTGCAGCAGACGCTGGCGGGCGTGATGCAGCGTGCGCAGCAGGGCGCGATCCTGCGCGAAGGCATCAAGGTCGTGATTGCCGGTCAGCCGAACGCCGGCAAAAGCTCGCTGCTCAACGCGCTGGCCGGCGCCGAGCTGGCCATCGTCACGCCGGTGGCGGGCACCACACGCGACAAGGTGTCGCAGCTGATCCAGATCGAAGGCGTGCCGCTGCACGTGGTCGACACGGCGGGCTTGCGTGACAGCCTGTTGCCGGAAGTCGACGAGGTGGAAAAAATCGGCATTGAGCGCGCCTGGGGCGAAATCGAGAGCGCCGACGCCGTGCTCTTTCTGCACGACCTGACGCGCCAGCACACGCCGGCAGATGAACAGCTTGCGCTGAACTACCGGGCCGACGATGCCGCGATTGCGCAGGTCCTGGCCACCAGGTTGCCGGCGCAGATTCCGGTCATCGATGTGTGGAACAAATCGGACGCTGCAGATGCATCCGCCATCGCCAGCGCCACGACCGGGGTTGTGATCTCGGCCAAAACCGGCGCAGGCCTGCAGCCGCTGCGCCAGCAATTGCTGCAGCTGGTGGGCTGGCAGGCTGCGCCCGAAGGCGTGTTCATGGCGCGCGAGCGGCATGTGCGTGCCCTGCGCGAGGTGGCTGCGCAGCTCGCGCGCGCGGCAGCCCAGCTTCACGCGAAAGTGCCGGCGCTGGACCTGCTGGCAGAAGATCTGCGCCAGGCGCAGAACGCGCTCGGAGGCATCACCGGCGAATTCACGCCCGACGACTTGCTCGGCGAAATATTTTCGAAGTTCTGCATCGGCAAATAAGCCGGCAAACCACCGGCGATGTGTGACCCGACGCGCCAGGCTATTCACCATCTGGTGAACGGATTCCGGGCAAGTTACAGCTTTCCCCTCGATGTATCAGCTGTAAGCTTGCGTTAATGTCCCTTGCCGCGTTGCGGGCAGGCATCGTATCTTCCGTGCATCATGAATGCACCTCTACCCACGACGCTCCGCTTTGACATCCAGGGTCTGGCCAATGCCATCGCGCACAGCCATGCCAGTGATGCGCTGCGCTGCCAGTTCACGCCGCAGCAGTGGGACATCCTGGCGGGCTACATGCAGCCGTTTGCGATGCAGCAAGGCCAGGTGCTGATCGAGCAGGGGTCGACCGACCAGACCCTTTACTTCATTGAAAGCGGCACGCTGAGCGTCCATTACGAGGATGACAAGGGCCGTGTGCGGCTCGCGCTGGTGGCGGCCGGAACGGTGGTCGGCGAAGGCGCTTTTTTCTCGCGCATGCCGCGCAACGCAACGGTGCAGGCGTCCAATGCCAGCAAGGTCTGGTGCCTCACAGCGCTGCGCTTCAAGGAACTGTCCAACCGGAACAGCCCGATTGCCCTCGAATTGACGCTGGCCATCGGCGGCGTGCTTGCCAAGCGTTTGTACAACCGGCCCAGACGTGTGGCCGTCACCTGAAGCGGCTGGCGGCACGATGTTTGGGTGGTGTGCTAACAAAAAAAGCGTGACTTATTGCAGGCATCCGCGTGGCTTGCACGCAGCTGGTGCCAACTTGCTTCTTCGCGATGAATGCCAGGCGTCGAAGGACCGGTAAACTCCACCCGAGGACTGCAAAGTCTCATCACAAGCAACCCTGATCGCCGGCTCGTCGGCCATCGTTTTCCAGGCGGGAGCCCATGTCGATTCTCAATTGGTTTTCCGGCAAAACCGGCGCAGCCCACCAGGCACCGGCGAGGTCCCAGGTGGACAGCGACAGCTCCGGGCTGACACGCGACAAGCTGTCCACACCGGGCTCGTCCAGGCCGTCAGGCGGCGAGCTACGCGGCAGCGCCCACAAGTCGCAGCGTCACGCGATGCGCGAACTGCTGTACAGCGCCGTGCGCGAAGCCATGATCCGCGCAGGCGTGCTGTCGGGCAGCTACAAGTTCAAGGTGTTGTCGCTTGATCCGCGCGGCGAGCAGTTCATGGTCATGATGGACCTGGCGAAGGAGTTTGGTGCGGATGCCGAGCGTCTGGCCGAGATGGAGGTGATGATCGCCCACAGCGCCAAGTCGCGCTACAACATCCGCGTCACGGCCGTCTACTGGCGCCTCAACGAGATGGTGTCGGTGGCCCGCCCCGCGGGCGCGCCGCAGGTCCATAGCCGGCCGGCGCCGCTGTACCACGCTGAAGCCGCACCGGCCACGGCATTGGCAGCGGCGGCAGCTGCCGCGGTGGCGGTGGCGGTCGAGGATGTGCCGGAGCCCGTGCTGGCGGCAGCCGCCGCGCCCGAGGCCGTGCCCGGCGCGGAGAAGCCCGCCGCCAAACGTTATGAACCGATCCAGGCCGATGAGGTCGCGGCTTTCAAGCAGGCGCTGGCCGCTGCATCGGCCCACGGGATTCCCGCCGAGTCCGTGGCCTCAAGCCGCGGCGGGCCGCGCTCCTACACCCTGCTGACCGGGTTTGAAGACACCGAAATGCCGGAGTCGCCGGCTTTGGTGCCGGCGCTGAGTGCGACCCAGTACGGCGATCTCCATTAGGCATTAAACAGGCCTCCAGCTCCCGCCACACAAGCGCAAGCAGCTATCAACTTGATAGCAATGCGGGCGCTCAATGCCCGGCGAAGTCCAGCAGCGTGAACAAGGGCAGGCCGGACTCCCTCAGGCGCGCCGAGCCGCCCAGCTCGGGCAGGTCCACAATCGCCGCGCCTTCCGTGACCGTGGCGCCGAGTTTTTCCAGCAGCTTTTTGCCTGCCATCATGGTGCCGCCGGTGGCGATCAGGTCGTCGATCAGCAGCACCCGGTCGCCGGGCTTGACCGCATCGGTGTGCAACTCCACCGTGGCGCTGCCGTATTCGAGTTCATAGGTCTCCTGCACGGTGGTGAAAGGCAACTTGCCTTTCTTGCGGATAGGCACAAAACCGACGTTGAGTTCATAGGCCACCACGGCGCCCAGGATGAAGCCGCGTGCATCGAGACCGGCCACCACGTCCGGCCTAAGGTTTTTGTCCATGTAGCGGTGCACAAAGGCGTCGATCAGCACGCGAAACACCTTGGGGTCCTGTAGCAGCGGCGTGATGTCGCGGAACTGCACGCCCGGCGCCGGCCAGTCGGGCACGGTGCGGATGTGATGCTTCAGGTACTGGTTGACCGACTGGTGGCTGAGGTCATCGGACGGCTGGGGCTTCATGGAGATCCGGAGAAAGTGCGGGCCCTCATTTTGCCCCGCAGGCGTGCTAGACCCGACCGCTGAGCAGTTTTTCTTCCGCGACCGCCAGCGCCTCGGGCTTGCCGGACAGCACCAGGGCGTCACCGCCTTCGAGCAGGGTGTCGTCATCATGGCTCATGGGTTTGCCGTTGCTGCGGCGCAGGCTGACGACCCGCACGCCAACGGCATGCAGCGCCATGGCGCCCAGTTTTTGCCCGGCAACACGCGTGCCCAGCGGCAGCGTGAGGGTGGCCAGACGTTCCTGGTCGACTTCGTTGACGCTGTTGTCGTCGGCGCCGTGAAAGTAGCCGCGCAGCAGGCTGTAGCGCGCATCGCGCTGCTCCTGCACCACCCGGATCACGCGGCGCATGGGCACGCCCACCAGCGCCAGCGCGTGGCTGGCGAGCATCAGGCTGCCTTCGATGGCTTCCGGCACCACCTCGGCGGCGCCCGCGGCCTGCAGCTTTTCCAGGTCGTGGTCATCGACCGTGCGCACGATCACCGGTACCGTGGGCGCATGCGCCCGGATGTTGGCCAGCACCTTCATGGCGCTGGCGGTGTCGAGGTAGGTGACGACCACCGCACTGGCCCGCGCCAGGCCCGCCGCCATCAGGGCCTGCAGCCGCACCGCATCGCCAAACACCACCGAATCGCCGGCGGCCGCGGCCTGGCGCACCCGGTCCGGGTCCAGGTCCAGCGCCATGTAGGGAATGCCTTCGCCGTCGAGCATGCGGCCCAGGTTCTGCCCGCAGCGCCCGTAGCCGCAGATGATCACGTGTTTGTCGACGTTGATGGACTTGCGCGCGATGGTGGTCATCTGCAGCGACTGCTGCAGCCATTCGCTGCTGACCAGCCGCATCACGATGCGGTTGCTGTACATGATGATGAAAGGTGTCGCCAGCATCGACAGCACCATGCTCGCCAGGATGGGATTGAGCAACTCCGGCGGGACCAGGCTGTTGTCGTCGGCCAGCGCCAGCAGCACAAAACCGAACTCGCCGGCCTGCGCCAGGTACAGCCCGGTACGCAGCGACACGCCGGTGGTGGCGCCCAGGCCGCGCGCCAGTGCCGTGATCAGCGCCAGCTTGGCCAGCACCGGCACCGTCAGCAGCAACAGGACCAGCGGCCAGCGCTCCAGCACCAGGCGCCAGTCCAGCATCATGCCGATGCTGATGAAAAACAGGCCCAGCAACACATCATGGAAGGGCCGGATATCGGTTTCGACCTGGTGCTTGAACTCGGTTTCTGAGATCAGCATGCCGGCGATGAACGCGCCCAGGGCCAGGCTCAGGCCGGCCAGCTCGGTCAGCCAGGCCAGCGCCAGCGTGACCAGCAGCAGGTTGAGCACAAACAACTCCTCGCTTTTGCGCCTGGCCACCAGCGTCAGCCACCAGCGCATCACACGCTGGCCGCCGGTCAGCAGCAGGCCGACGAGCACGGTGGCCTTCAGGCTGGCAATGGCGAGCGCCGTCAGCAGCTTGTCGGGCGAGGCGCCCAGCGCGGGGATCAGTACCAGCAGCGGGACCACGGCCAGATCCTGGAACAGCAGCACGCCCATCACGCGTTTGCCATGTTCGGACTCCATCTCCAGCCGCTCGGACAGCAGCTTGACCACCACCGCCGTGCTGCTCATGGCAATCGCGCCGGACAGCGCCAGCGCAGTCTGCCAGGACATGCCCCACAAGGTCGGCGCCAGGGTGGCCAGGAACAGCGAGCCAAAGGTGGCCAGCACAATCGTCAGCAGGACCTGCAACAGCCCCAGGCCGAACACATGGCGGCGCATCGAGCGCAGCTTGGGCAGGTTGAACTCCAGCCCGATCACAAACATCAGGAACACCACGCCGAACTCGCCGAGATGCCGCACACCCTCCGCATCCTGCGACAGCGCCAGGGCGTTCGGGCCGATCACCACGCCGACGGCAAGATAACCGAGCATGGGCGGCAGTTTGAGCGAGCGGCAGGCGACGACGCCGAGCACGGCAGCCAGCAAGTACAGCAGGGTCAGTTCAAGCGCGCTCATGCTTGATATTAGCTGATGGCCGGCGCGCCGCGCGGGGCAACATGCCCGGCCGGCCTGCGTTGGCGGGGCGCTCTATAGAATGCGGGCATGAGCTTTGATCCCGTGAATTTCGACCCCGCGCAGGCGCTGGCACTGGCCCACACCACCTTTGAAATAGAAGCTGCCGCCGTGCTGGGCCTGAAAAGCCGGGTGGGGCCCGAATTTGCCCGCGCGGTGCAGCTGGTGCTCAACTGCAAGGGACGGGTGGTGGTGATGGGCATGGGCAAAAGCGGCCACATCGGCCGCAAGATTGCCGCGACGCTGGCGTCCACCGGCACCCCGGCCATGTTTGTGCATCCTGCCGAAGCCAGCCATGGCGACCTCGGCATGATCACCGCCACCGATGTGCTGCTGGCAGTCTCCAACAGCGGGGAAGTGGAAGAGCTCACGGGCATCCTGCCGGTGATCAAGCGCCAGGGCGTGCCGCTGCTGGCCATGACCGGGCGCAGCCGGTCCACCCTGGCCCGCCATGCCGATATCGTGCTCGACACCAGTGTCGAAAAGGAAGCCTGCCCGCTGAACTTGGCGCCCACCGCCAGCACCACCGCGCAACTGGCCATGGGCGACGCGCTGGCCGTGGCGCTGCTGGATGCGCGCGGCTTCAAGGAGGAAGACTTTGCGCGTTCCCATCCCGGCGGCGCGCTGGGCCGCAAGCTGCTGACGCATGTCAGCGACGTGATGCGCACCGGCGACGCCGTGCCGGCCGTGGGCCGCCAGACCAGCTTCACCGAATTGATGCGCGAAATGAGCAACAAGGGGCTGGGCGCGTCGGCGGTGGTTGATGAGAGTCGCCGCGTTGTGGGCATATTCACCGACGGCGACTTGCGGCGCCTGGTTGAAAAGGGCGTGGACCTGCGCTCCCGCACGGCCGAACAGGTCATGCACCCGGGGCCGCGCACCCTGCGCAACGGGGCACTGGCGGTGGAGGCGGTGACCCTGATGGAGCAATACCGCATCACCAGCGTGCTGGTGGTGGACGACAACGACGTCCTGTGCGGCGCGCTCAACAGCAACGATTTGCTGCGCGCCAAGGTGATATGACCCCCACGTTTGTCGCTTCGCGAGCCTCCGGCGATACGCTGCCCCTTTCATCTGATTTAGGGGCTGAACTTGCTCGGGGCGTCCCGTCGCTGCGTTCGATGGCACCCGAACGGAAGAGATGCTGATGAGTCCTCATTTTCCTGTCCTGAGCTTTGCGCCGGAACTGCTGCTGCGCGCGCAGGACGTCAAGGTGGCTTTTTTTGATGTCGACGGCGTGCTGACCGACGGCGGCCTGTATTTCGGCGAATACCCGGCGGGTGACGGGCGGGCGACGCAGCACGAAGGCTTCACCACCGGCGGCGAAACCCTCAAGCGTTTCAACACGCTGGACGGCCACGGCCTGAAGCTGCTGCAACGGGCCGGCATCACGCCGGCCGTGATCACCGGGCGCGACAGCGTGGTGCTGCGCTCGCGGCTGCTGGCGCTGGGCGTGACACACACCCATTTCGGCACCGAAGACAAGGTCCCGGCGGCGCTGCTCACCCTGAAGGAACTGGGCCTGGACTGGTCCCAGGCCGCTTTTATGGGCGACGACTGGCCCGACCTGCCGGTGATGCGGCGGGTTGCCTTCGCCTGCGCGCCGGCCAATGCGCACGCCGAAGTCCGGGCCGCGGCCCATCATGTCACCCCAACACGCGGCGGCGACGGTGCGGTGCGCGAGCTGTGTGATTTGCTGATGGTGGCCAGCGGACGTTATGCGGCCTTGCTGCAGGAGTACACCGGCTGATGGCCGCCACCCGCCGCCGCCCCGTGGCGGGCGCCGCGCCCGACTGGCGCCGCTCGCTGGATCGCCTGTCGCGTGTCTGGGAGCGCACGTCCATCTACATTCCGGTGTTGCTGATGGGCCTGCTCGCCCTGGGCACCTACTGGCTGGTCAGGAACACGCCGGAAGCTCTGCCCGCCGAGGGCCAGCGGCCGGTCAGCAGCGAGCCGGACTACTACATGCGCAAGTTCGGCATCAAGACCTTTGACGAGGGCGGCCAGCTCAAGAGCGATGTCACCGGCATCGAGGTGCGCCACTACCCCGATACCGACACGCTGGAAATCGACAAGGCGCTGATCCGCAGCTACAGCATCGAAGGGCGCCTGACGACCTCGACCGGCGACCGCGCCCTGACCAACGGCGACGGCTCCGAGGTCCAGCTCATTGGCAACGCGCGCGTGGTGCGCGACGCAG
>CALRTF020000062.1:0-16717 GCA_943370985.1 Paenacidovorax caeni | reverse complement strand
CTGGCCGTCCAGGGTGTAATAGCCGCCCTTGTTCGGGGTGGCAGCGCCCTGGCCTGGCGGCTGGAACCACATGGCCTGGTGCGTTTTGCCGGCATTGACAAATTCGGCCGACAACACACGGCCGGTGCGCAGGGCCTCGCCGTCGGCTTCCAGGGTCTCATAGACCACATTGAAGCGGTCGCCCTTGCGCAGGTCGCGCCGGAAATCGATGTCACCTGAAAAAATTTCAGCCACCTGCACAGCCACGGCGTCGGGGATGCGGGCCTCATCGGTGGCGGCAAACAGCGAACTCTGGATGCTGCCGCTCGCCAGCCGGACCGTGGCGGCATATGGCGCAGTTTCAATGCGCGACACCAGGCCGGCCGGGGTGCGTTCGATCACCAGGCGCTTGAACAGGGCGTCATCGTCGGTGGGCCAGCGCATGCTGAGCTTGAGCAGCTGCTGGCTGTCGCTGGCTTCGACGGTGACCGCCTTGCCGGCACGGCCCGAGAGGATCAGCTGGGCGTTGGCATCACTGCGCAAAAACGTCGAGGCGGAGACGTCGTCGATGTTCAGGCGCCGCAACAGCGCATCGGCGGTGTCGCTGCTGCGGGTGGTTTCGGTGCGGAACAGGGAGTAGCGGAACTCGCCGAGGATGTCGCTCTGGGAATCTGTCGGCAGGGCGCTCACCGTTTCCAGCACCTGGCGCACCGGCAGATCGGCTGCATCGGGCGCGAGTGGTGCCACACCGAAGGCGGTGACACCCGTGCCGAGCAGCAGGGCCGCCAGCGTGCCCGTGATTCTTTTGGGATGGCGATGGATAAAACCGGAAACAGCCTGCAGGCCGCGAGAGAGATCGTTCTTGATCAAAACTGAATTCCCTACTTATAAAACCACATGGGACGCATTTGCGGCCAGATGGCGACGGATGGAGTTGAAGCGCTGCCGCAAAATACAGGGCGGGCAGCCACTTAGAATGGGTTTGCAATTTGCGGGCCAGCTGAGGCTGGGTGTCCGGCAATGGCAGAACAGCGAGTATATATGTCAGACAACTGCCCGACATGTGAAAAACCCTTATGAATCAAGAGCTTGTTACAAATTTTCCGGTGACCGACAGGGTCAAAGAGGCGCTCGCCGTGTCCCTGCGGGGCTGCGAAGAGCTGATTCCGCAAGACGAATGGTTGAAAAAACTGGCCCGATCGGAAGCCACCGGCACCCCCCTGCGCATTAAATTGGGGCTGGACCCGACCGCGCCTGACATTCATGTCGGACATACCGTGGTCCTGAACAAAATGCGTCAGCTCCAGGATCTGGGCCATACCGTCATTTTTCTGATCGGCGACTTCACCAGCCTGATTGGCGACCCGTCGGGTCGCAACACCACCCGCCCGCCGCTCACCCCCGAGCAGATCAAGGTCAACGCCGAAACCTACCGCGCCCAGGCCGACAAAATCCTCGACCCCGCCAAAACCGAGCTGCGCTACAACAGCGAGTGGAGCGAGCCGCTGGGCGCCACCGGCATGATCCAGCTCGCCTCGCGCTACACCGTGGCGCGCATGATGGAGCGCAACGACTTCCATGACCGCTTCAAGGCCGGCACACCGATCAGCGTGCACGAATTCCTCTACCCGCTGATGCAGGGCTACGACTCGGTGGCCCTGAAGTCCGACCTGGAGCTGGGCGGCACCGACCAGAAGTTCAACCTGCTGATGGGCCGACACCTGCAGGCCGAATACGGCCAGGAGCCGCAGTGCATCCTGACCATGCCGCTGCTCGAGGGCCTGGACGGCGTGGAGAAGATGTCCAAGAGCAAGAACAACTACATCGGCATTTCGGAAGATGCCAACACCATGTTTGCCAAGGTGCTGTCGATTTCCGATGTGCTGATGTGGAAGTGGTTCACCCTGCTGAGTTTCAAAAGCGAGGCCGACATCGCCGCGCTGAAGAAGGAAGTCGAAGGCGGGCGCAACCCCAAGGATGCCAAGGTGATGCTGGCCAGGGAGATCACGGCCCGTTTCCATGATGCTGCGGCTGCCGATGCCGCCGAGCAGGACTTCATCAACCGCAGCAAGGGGGGCGTTCCGGACGAGATTCCCGAAGTCAGCCTCAGCGGCGCGCCGCTGGGTATTGCCGCGCTGCTGAAGATGGCGGGGCTGGCCGCGTCCACCGGTGAAGGCAACCGCCTGATCGACGGCGGCGGTGTGCGTGTGGACTCCAGCGTGGTCAGCGACAAGGCGCTCAAACTGGGCGCCGGCACCTATGTCGTGCAGGTGGGCAAGCGCAAGTTTGCCCGCGTGACCCTCGGATAACGCGGCCTTACCGGGCGCCGGCGCGCTCCAGCATCTTGACCATCGCCAGATAGCCACGCGACCTGGCCAGCTGCAGCGGCGTGTTGCCGTGCCGGTCGGCGAGCTTCAGGTCGGCGCCCGCCGCAATCAGGGCCTGCAGGGTTTTCTGGTGCCGCAAGCCGCCATCGCCCAGCACCACCGCTTCGATGGCTGCCGTCCAGTGCAGGTTGTTGACATGGTCCAGCGGCGCGCCGGCCGCGATCAGCTGCCGGACCACACCGTCATGGCCCAGGTGCGCCGCAGCGATCAATGCCGTGCCGTCGTAGCGGCTGGTGATCTGTTTGGCGCTCGCACCGAGCGCCAGCAAGGTGCGCAGGGTCTCCTCGTCGTCGGCGACGGATGCGATGGTCACGGCGTCGTAGCGGTCCCTGTCCAGCAGGTGGATGTCCGCGCCGGCCTTGACCAGCGCGCGCATGGCCTCGCGCTGACGCGCGAAGGCCGCCACATGCAGCGGTGTGCGGCCGTTGCCGTCCCGCGCATTCAGGCTGGCGCCTGCTGCGGCCAGCCGCGTGATGGCCGCGCTGTCGCCTTTCTGCGCCGCGGCATGCAGGCCTGTGTAAGCGGCCGCTTCCGCAGCGCTGGGGGCCACCTGCGCCATGGCTGAAGGGGCTGCCACCGCCGCGATGCCCACAGCGGCGGCCGTGGCCATCTTTTTCAGAATCAGAGACGGGGTGTTGTGCATGGCACTCTCCTGGGCGTGATGGCTGTTGCGGTCCGGCTTACTTCAACTGGTCCTTGACCTTGTCCAGCGCGGTCATGGCGCACTGTTCGTCAAGGTGGCCGCCCGGCGCGCCACCGACGCCGACCGCGCCTATCACCTCGTTGCCGACCTTCACCGGCACGCCGCCGCCCAGCAGCAGAAAGCCGGGGATGTGGACCAGGTTGGCCGCGGCCGGATTTTTCTGCGCGCCGTCCATCATCGCCAGGGTGGTGTTTTTGGCCGATGCCGAGGTGAAGGCTTTTTGCAGGCTGGCGCCCAGGGTGTGCGGGCCGGCGTTGTCGGCACGCTGCACGGCGCGCACGCTGCCGGCACGGTCCACCACCGTAGCGGCCACGGCATAACCGCTGGCGGTGCAGGCGGCGACAGTTGCCGAAGCGATCTGGTTGGCCAGTTCCAGCGAGATGTTTTTCTCGGTGCGCACGCCCTGGGCGGATGCTGAGGCGGCGAAGAGGGCAAGGCAGAGGGCGGAAGTCTGGATGATGGGGTGGCGCATGGTGTGTTCTCCGGAATGTTGCACGGTTCGATTACCGTGAGAGAACTTTAGAAAAACGCCGGCCTTCGGACCATTCGTAGCGCTACGCCGAGGCCTCCGTAAAACTACGGAACGGGGGCCGCTTCAGGGGCTCGCTTCGACCAGTGCGGCGTAGTGCCGTATCAGCTGTGCCAGCGATTCGGCCTCGAGCTTGGCAAACAGGCTGGCGCGGTGGCTTTCCACGGTACGCGGCGAGACGTCCAGCGCGCGCCCGATTTCCTTGTTGGTCAGGCCCGCCACGATCAGTCCCAGCACCTCGCGTTCGCGGGCGGACAGCTGCGCATACCGCTGCTGGGCGTGGCGGTCGGCCTGGCTGCGCTCGCGCGACTTGACGTGCTGGCGGACGGCGTTTTGCAAGGCTTCCAGCAGGGCTTCGTCATCGACCGGCTTTTCGAGGAACTCGGCGGCCCCCGCCTTGAAGGCGCGGCGGCACATCTCCACCGTGCCGTGCCCGGTCAGCATGATCACCGGCTGATCCACCCCCTGGGCCACCAGCGTGTCCAGCACCGTCAGGCCGCTGATGCCCGGCATGCGCACATCGAGCACGATGGCGCCGACGGCCTGGCGGTCGAAGCCGGCCATGAAGGCCTGCGGGTCGGACCAGGGCTGCACCCGCAGGCCCACCGTGCTGATGAGCAGGGCCAGGCTGGCGCGAACCGCTTCGTCGTCATCAATCAGGTGGATCAGCGGCGACAGCGCGGCGCCCGGACCGGCGGCATTCATGGCGGCCCCTGTGCTGCGCCCGGCGCCAGCGGCAGCAACAGCCGAAACTCGGCGCCGCGTGGTGCGTGGTGGGCTGCCTGCAGGCTGCCGCCCATGCCGCTCGCCAGCGTTTCGCAGAGGCTCAGGCCCAGTCCCAGGCCGGCTTCACGGGTGGTGAAAAAGGGCTCGAAGATGCGTGCCAGCACTTCGCCCGTCATGCCAGGTCCGCTGTCGCTCACGGTGATCCCGCCCTGCGTGGCACCCGCAGTCACGGTGACGCTCAATTGCCGCTCGCTGGCCGGTACGCGCTCCAGTGCCTGCAGTGCATTCATCAGCAGGTTGTGGATGACTTGTTCCAGCGCCACCGGTTCGGCCAACACGGCGACGCGCGCCGCAGGCAGCTCGAGCCGGGGCAGGACCTCGCGCCGGCTGAACTCTGGCTCGAGCAGGTACAGCGCGTTCTGCACGGCCTGCTGCAAGTCCACCGGCTGTAATTGCGCGGCCAGGTCGGGCCGCTCCACGGCGCGCCGCAGCCGGCCCA
This sequence comes from Paenacidovorax caeni, assembly GCA_943370985.1. Classification (GTDB taxonomy): domain Bacteria; phylum Pseudomonadota; class Gammaproteobacteria; order Burkholderiales; family Burkholderiaceae_C; genus Polaromonas; species Polaromonas caeni_A. The sequence continues at coordinate 11,894 of CALRTF020000062.1, read as the reverse complement.
CCACGGCCGATGCGCGGCGCGCCTGCTCCACCGCCTGGGCCATCGCGCCGCGGATCACCGGCAGGTCAGGCGGATCCTCGTCGAGCAGGCGTGTGGATGCCTGGGTGTTGGCCAGCAGGGCGGTCAGCGGCTGGTTCAGTTCATGCGCCATGCCGGCGGCCAGTTCACCCAGGGTGTTGAGCCGGGCGACCTGGCCCAGGCGCAACAATTCCTCGGCCCGCCGGCGCGCGGCACGCTGGCGCAGCAGCGCCAGCCAGCCGGCCAGTACGCCCGCGACCAGGACGGCCCAGGCCAGCATCCAGCCCCAGGGCAGTTCGCCCCAGCCGACCTGGCGTTGGGCCACCACGTCGAAAGGCTGGCTGTCGGCGGCCAGGTGTTTGTGGAAGTCGAAGCGCCAGCCCCCCGTGCCGAGGCGGCCTGGCTGCAGCACCCAGTCCTGGCCTTCGTGCGCCAGCACGACACGTACCGGGCTGGTGTCCGGCGCCATCGGCCATTCGCTCCAGGGCACGACGGCGCGCAAGTCCATCTGCAGCGCAAAACTGGCGGGCTCGGCGGCCAGCACCAGCAGGTAGCGGCCGCGCGCAAAGTCCGCAGCGGCCAGCGCCGGGCGGCGCAGGGCGCGTGACAGGGTTTCGGCGACACGCAGGCGTTCGTCGGGCCAGTCCGCACCGGCGTCGCGCCGCTGCACCGACAGGATTTGCGGGTAAAGCGACGCCAGGCGCTGCTCGGGCTGCGACCCGCCGGGCACGGTTTGCAGCAGCGCCAGCGTGGCCATCACGGCGTCGTGCTGCACCACGCGCTGGCTCAGCAGCCTGTGCACAATGCGCGCGTCGGTCTCAAAGGCCTCGCGTTGCTGGGCCAGCTCGATGCGGGCCAGGGTCACGCCGCCCAGCGCCGTGATCAGGCCCCAGAGCAGGAGCCAGATCCAGCGGTGCGGTTGGGCTTTGAGCATCGCTGCATTTTTGCATAGCATGCCCCCATCGCGACCGGCCGCATCGCTGACAATGCAGGCATGAACTGGCTGGATTCGCGCAAACTGACGCCGCAGCGCCTGCTGTGGGCGTCGGTGCTGGTGGCGATCATCACCATCGTGCTCAAGACGCTGGCCTGGTACCTGACGGACTCGGTCGGCCTGCTGGCCGATGCCATGGAGTCTTTTGTCAACCTGGCCAGCGCCATCTTCGGGCTGGCCATGGTGACGATTGCCCAGCGGCCTGCCGATGAGGATCACCCCTATGGCCACCACAAGGCCGAGTACTTTTCCTCGGGTTTTGAAGGCGCGTTGATCGTTGCTGCGGCCATCGCCATCATCTGGGCGGCGGGCCACCGGATGGCTGATCCACAACCGCTGCAGCAGGTCGGCTGGGGGCTGGGGCTGTCGGTGTTCAGCTCGGGTCTGAATGGTTTGCTCGCCTGGTTCATGTTCCGCTCGGCCAGGATCCATCGCTCGATCGCGCTGGAGGCCGATGCCCGGCATCTGGTCACCGACGTCTGGACCTCGGCCGGTGTGGTGCTTGGCATAGGCGCGGTGGCGCTGACCGACTGGTTGTGGCTGGATGCGCTGGTGGCCATCGGTGTCGCGCTGAATATTCTCTGGGAAGGCTTGCGGCTGATGTGGCGCTCCTCACAGGGCCTGATGGACGAAGCGGTCGAGCCCGAGGTGCTGGCGAAGATCGACGAGACGCTGGCCGGCTTCGTGCACGCCACCATCCGGTTTGACCACCTGAGCACGCGGCGCTCGGGTCAGCGGCGCTTTGTCGATCTGCACATGCACATGCCGGGCAGCTGGTCTTTGGGCCGCGCAGCGGCGCTGCGTACCAGCGTCGAGCAGGCCCTGATGAGCGCCGTGCCCGGGCTGCGCGCCACCATACAGCTGCTGCCTTCCGACGTGGAAGCCCATTTCGACGACGCGAGGGATTTGTTGTGATCAGCGTGATCCAGCGGGTGAGCCAGGCGCGTGTGCTGGTGGATGGCGAGGTGATCGGCGAGATCGGCACCGGCCTGCTGGTGCTGCTGTGTGCCGAGCGCGGCGACAGCGAGGCCCAGGCCGACAAGCTGCTGGCCAAAATCCTCAAGCTGCGTGTGTTTTCAGACCCGGCCGGAAAGATGAACCTCAGCGTGCAGGACGTGGCCGGCGGCCTGCTGCTTGTCAGCCAGTTCACGCTGGCGGCCGATGTGTCGGGCGGCAACCGGCCGAGTTTCACCGGCGCCGCGGCCCCCGACGAGGGCCGCCGGCTTTACGAGCACTTCGTGGCGCAGGCGGGGCGGGCCCACCCGGTGGTGCAGACCGGCCGGTTTGCGGCGGACATGCAGGTGCAGCTGGTCAATGACGGGCCGGTGACGATTCCCCTGCGGATGGCGCCGCCGGGTCCCTAGCTGCCTGCCGGGAAGCGCGCGTTGGCAAGAGAAAATCGCCTCCAGCCCTTGCCCTGCAAGCGCTGGCAGCTATCAAAACAATAGCGACTAGATACGGCCTTCTTCCACCGCGTGACAGGCGATCTTGATGCCCTGGATGCTCAGGAGCTGCGGCCGCTCGGCGCGGCAACGCTCGTTGACATGCGGGCAGCGCGGGTGGAAGGTGCAGCCGGTCGGCGGGTTCAGCGGGTTGGGCACCTCGCCCTGCACCGGCGTGCGGTCGCGGCCGATGTCGTGCATTTTCGGGATCGCGTCCAGCAACATGCGCGTGTAGGGATGACGCGGCGCGGCAAACAGTGTCTGCTTGTCAGCGAGCTCGACCAGCCGGCCCAGGTACATCACGCCGACCTGGTCGCTGACGTGGCGCACCACCGCGAGGTTGTGCGAGATGAACAGGTAGGTCAGCCCGCGTTCGCGCTGCAGGTCCTTCATGATGTTGAGGACCTGCGCCTGCACGCTGACGTCGAGCGCCGAGGTCGGCTCGTCGCAGACCAGGAACTCCGGCTCGGTCGCCAGCGCGCGGGCGATCGAGATGCGCTGGCGCTGGCCGCCCGAAAACTGGTGCGGGTACTTGACCATGTCCAGCGGCGACAGGCCGACCGACTTGAGCAGGTCGCCGACCTTGTCCTTGAGCTGGGCCTCGTCGGTGATCAGGCCGTGCTCGCGCAGCGGCTCACCGACGATGTCCTCGACAATCCAGCGCGGGTTCAGGCTGGCATAGGGATCCTGGAAGATCATCTGGATGCGGCTGCGCAACTGGCGGCCCTGCGGCGTCTTGAAGGCGGCATGCGCATCCTGGCCGTCAAAGGTCAGGCCGCCGCGTGTCGGGTTGTACAGGCCCACCAGCAGCTTGGCCACCGTGCTCTTGCCGCAGCCGGACTCGCCGACCAGTGCCAGGGTTTTGCCTTTTTCGATCTCGAAACTCACGCCGTCGACGGCGTTGAGCATCAGGCGTGGCTTGCGCTCGATGACACGGTTCAACCACGGCGGCGAGACGTCAAAGGTCTTGGCCAGGTCATGCGCCTGGACCAGCGGTGCAGCGGTGCTCATGCGGTCACCCCCACCGGCACATCGTGCAGCCAGCAGGCGGCACGCGTGGCGCCGGCCGGCAACAGCTCAGGCCGCTGCTGGCGGCAACGGTCGAACACCTGGGGACAGCGCGGGTTGAAGGCGCAGCCCTGCGGAATGGCGTTCAGGCGCGGCATGGCGCCGTCGATCTGGTTGAGCCGTTCACGGTCGAGCGTGATGTCGGGAATCGCTGCCATCAGGCCGGCGGTGTAGGGGTGCGAAGGATGGTTGATGACCTCATGCACCGGGCCGATCTCGGCGATCCGGCCGGCATACATCACCGCCACGCGGTCGCAGGTCTCGGCGATCACCCCCATGTCGTGGGTGATCAGCATCACGGCCGCGCCGCGCTTCTTGCAGATGTTCTTGAGCAGCATGATGATTTGTGCCTGGATCGACACGTCCAGCGCCGTGGTCGGCTCGTCGGCGACGATCAGCTTGGGTTCGGCGGCCAGTGCCAGGGCAATCACCACGCGCTGGCGCATGCCGCCGGAAAACTGGTGCGGATAATGTTCAATGCGTTGTTCGGCGGCCGGAATGCCGGTGTCCTGCAGCAGAGAAATCGCGCGCTGCCGCGCTTCGGCGTTGCTGACCGGCAGGTGCGCCTGGATGGTCTCGATCAGCTGGCGGCCTATGGTGTACAGCGGGTTCAGCGAGGTCAGCGGGTCCTGGAAGATGGCGCCTATCTTGCGGCCGCGAATGTGGCGCATCTGTTCGTAAGGCAGGTTGTCGATGCGCTGGCCTTCGAGCAGGATCTGCCCGCCGCCGATGCGGCCGGGCGGCTCCAGCAGGCCGATGATGGCCGCGCCGGTCAGCGACTTGCCGGCGCCGGACTCGCCGACCACGCCGAGGATTTCACCGGGCGCGATCTCGAAGGAAATGTCGTCCAGCGCGCGCAGGGTGCCGCGCCGGCCGGGAAACTCGACGATCAGGTTCTGGACTTGTAAAAGGCTCATGGAATTCAACTTCAGCGCAAGCGCGGATTGAGTGCATCGCGCAGCCAGTCGCCCAGCAAATTGACGCTCAGCGAAATTGTCACGAGCATGACGCCGGGGAACACCGTGATCCACCACTCACCCGAAAACAGGTAGTCGTTGCCGATGCGGATCAGCGTGCCCAGCGACGGCGAGGTCGGCGGCGCGCCCACGCCCAGGAAGGACAGCGTGGCCTCGGTGATGATGGCGGTGGCTACCTGGATGGTCGCCAGCACCAGCACCGGCCCCATGACATTGGGCAACACGTGGCGGCGCATGATGCGCAGCGGCGTCACGCCGGTCACGCGCGCCGCCTGCACATACTCCTTGCTGCGCTCCACCAGGGTCGAGCCGCGCACGGTTCGCGCGTACTGCACCCAGCCGGTCAGCGTGATCGAGATGATCAGCACCCCGAGCGCCAGCGAATCCTGCGCATTGGGAAACAGCGCGCGGCCGACGCCGGCGATCAGCAGGGCCACCAGAATGGGCGGAAAGGAGAGCATCACGTCGCACAGGCGCATCAGGGCGGCGTCGATCCAGCCGCCGTAGAAGCCGGCCAGCAGGCCGAACAACACGCCGATCAGCACCGACAGGATGACCGAGGCAAAACCCACGGCGAGGGAAATGCGCGCACCGTACATCAGCGCCGACAGGATGTCTCGGCCCTGGTCGTCGGTGCCCAGCAGGTATTTGGAAGAGCCCCCGTCCGACCAGGCCGGGGGCAAACGCGCGTCACTGAGTTCCAGCGTCGTCAGGTCAAACGGGTTGTGCGGCGCGACAAAGCCCGCAAACACCGAACAGAAAATGCAGATCACGGCGACCGCAGCCGCAGCCATCGCCACCGGGGAGGTGCGAAAGCTGTAGCCGACGTCGCCGTCCCAGAACCGGAATAGCGCGCTTCTCATCAACAGATTACTTGTTCAGCTTGACGAATTTCCAGGGCATGCCGTTGTCCGGCCATTGCACCAGTTCGATGTTCTTTTTGGTCGCCCAGTTGATCGCCTGCTGGTGCAGCGGCAGGTGGCCGACCTCGTCCTGATGGATCTTCAGCGCTTCACGGATCATCGCGTTGCGTTTGGCATCGTCCGTCTCCGAAGCCACCTGGTTGGTCAGCTCGTCGACGCGCGCATTGCTGTAGGCGCCGAGGTTGAACTGGCCGCGGCCGCCCTCGCCGGGGGTGGACATGATGGGGTAGAGCACGTTGTGCGCGTCCACCGTGCTGGGCGTCCAGCCCAGCATGTAGAAGCTGGTGTCGCGGCGCAGGATCTTGGGGAAGTAGTTGTTCTTGGTTTCGGCTTCGAGGTTGATCTTCACGCCGATGCGCGAAAGATTGGCCGCAACCGCCTGGCAGATCTCGCCGTCGTTGACATAACGGTCGTTCGGGCAATTCATCTTGAGCTCGAAGCCCGCGCCGTAACCGGCATCGGCCATCAGCTTCTTGGCGGCTTCCACGTCAAACGGCAGGCGTTTGGCCAGGTCCGGCGCATAACCGCGGATCTCGGGCGTGATCAGCGTGGCCACAGGCGTGGACGCACCGCGCATCACCCGGCTTTTGATCGCCTCGATGTCGATGGCCTGGTAGAAGGCCTGGCGGACACGCTTGTCCTTGAAGGGGTTCTTGCCCTTGACGCTGGAAAACAGCAACTCGTCACGCTTCTGGTCCATGCCCAGGAAAATCACGCGCAGTTCGGGACCCTGCAGCACCTGCAGGCCGGGAGCGGCCTTGATGCGCGGCACGTCCTGCACCGGCACCGGCTCCATCACATCGACCTCGCCGGACAGCATGGCGGCCACGCGCGTGCTGTCGTTGCCGATCACGTTGAAGATGACTTCGTCGACGTTGCCGTCGATCTTGCCCCAGTAGTTGCCGTTGCGGGAGAAGGTGGTGCGCACGTTGGGCTGGCGCTCGCGCACGCGGTACGGACCGGTGCCGTTGGCACGGAAGGATGCGGCGTTCTCGATGCCCTTGCGGCGATCCACCGGTTTGGTCGCCTGGTTGGTCTCACACCACTTCTTGCTCATCATGTGCCACTGCGTGAACAGCTCGGGCAGGATGGGGAAGGGGTTGTTCAGCACGAAGTCGATGGTGTGGGCATCGATTTTCCTGATTTCCTTGATCTGGCCGACATAACTCTTCATGTCCGAACCATCGCCCTTGGCGCGTTCATAGCTGAAGATCACATCATCGGCGGTGAACGGTGTGCCGTCATGGAACTCCACGCCCTTGCGCAGGTTGAAGCGCCAGACCGTCGGCGAGGTCTGTTTCCAGTCGGTGGCCAGCGAAGGGGCCAGCTTGTAGTTGCGGTCGCGCGTGACCAGCGGCTCGTAGACGTTGCCCACCACCGTCAGCTGCAGCGACTCATTGAGCGAATGCGGGTCCAGCGACTGCGCATCGCCCTGGTTGCCGATCCTCAGCGTCGCTGCCGATGCTACAAAACCTGTAGCTGCCAACGTAGAGCCGATAAGGGCCAGGACTGTTTTTTTCTTGAAGTTCATGGAATTCTCCTGTGGATGGGAAGGTCGAGGCTTACACGGGTAAAGGCATGGACTGCTCGACGAGGCCCGCATGCAAAGCGGCGCCCAGCGGCAGGATGTCATCATTGAAATCGTAGCGGGAGTTGTGCAGGAAACAGCTGCCAACACCGTTTTCGGCGCCCTGGCCGATGCGCAGGTAGGCCCCTGGCTTGACCTGCAGCATGAAGGAAAAATCCTCCGCGCCCATGCTGGGCGCCATGTCGCGCACCACATGGTCGGCGCCGACCAGGCCTTCGGCGACGTCCGCGGCAAACACGGCTTCGTCGTAGGAGTTGATGGTGGCGGGATAAATGCGTTCGTAATGCACCGAGGCCGAAGCGCCGAAACCCAGCGCCACGGCGCTGCACAGCTCGCTGAGCCGCCGTTCCACCATGTCCTGCACGTCGGGGCTGAAGGTGCGCACCGTGCCCACCAGCGAGGCCTTGCCGGGCACCACGCTGAAGGCGCCCATGTCGCCGGCCTGCATGGCGCAAATGCTGATCACCGCGCTGTCGATCGGGTTGGCATTGCGCGACACGATGCTCTGGATCGCCGTGATGATGTGCGCCGACACCACCACCGGATCCACGGTCATGTAGGCATGCGCACCATGGCCGCCGCGGCCGGTGATGTCGATGGTGATGCGGTCCGCCGCAGCCATCATCGGGCCGGGCCGGATGCCGATGGTGCCGGGACGCATCGACGGCCAGTTGTGCATGCCATAGACCGCCTGCACCGGGAAGCGGTCGAACAGGCCATCCTCGATCATGATGCGCGCCCCGGCAAAACCTTCTTCGCCGGGCTGGAAAATCAGCACGGCCGTGCCGTCGAAATTGCGGGTGGCCGCCAGGTACCGTGCCGCGCCGACCAGCATGGTGGTGTGGCCGTCGTGGCCGCAACCGTGCATCAGGCCGGATTTGGAGGACTTCCAGGCGAACTCGTTGTGTTCGGTCATGGGCAAGGCATCCATGTCGGCACGCAGCCCGATCATGCGGCCGCTGCCGCTCTGCCGGCCACGGATCACGGCGACCAGGCCGGTCTTGCCGATGCCGCTGTGGATTTCGTCGACACCGCAGCGCTCGAGTGCCTCGCGCACGCGCGCACCGGTGTAGAGCTCTTCAAACCCGAGCTCGGGATGGGCATGCAGGTCGCGGCGAAAGGCCGTGAGCTCCGGATGGAATTCGCTGATCTGGGCAAACACGCGGCCGTTGGCCCGGAGTGTCGGCGCGGGGCGGGGGGCCAGCATCAGTGGCCTCCGGCGTTGCCCACGCGCAGGCGGGGATCAACGGCGAAATAAAGCAGGTCCACCATCAGGTTGATGACCACGAAAATCAGCGCGATCAGGCACAAGTAGGCGGCCATGACAGGGATATCGGCAAAAGTCACGGCCTGGATGAACAGCAGGCCCATGCCGGGCCACTGGAACACGGTTTCGGTGATGATGGCAAAGGCGATCAGGCCGCCCAGCTGCAGGCCGGTGATGGTCATCACCGGCACCAGGGTGTTCTTCAGCGCATGGCCGAAATGGATGGCCCGGTTGGACAGGCCGCGGGCGCGCGCAAACTTGATGTAGTCGGTGCGCAGCACCTCCAGCATCTCGGCGCGGACCAGCCGCATGATCAGCGTGAGCTGGAAAATGGCCAGGGTGACAGCCGGAAGGACGATGTGGTGCCAGCCCTTGGCGGTCAGCAGGCCGGTGCTCCAGCCGCCCAGCTGTGTCACCTCGCCGCGGCCGAAGCTCGGGAACCAGCCCAGGCCCACGGAAAAGGCCAGGATCAGCAGGATGCCGATCAGGAAGGTCGGCAGCGACACACCCAGCAGCGACACCGTCATCAGCACCTGGCTGAAAAACGTGCCGCGCCGCAACGCCGCATACACCCCCATGGGCACGCCGACCAGCAGCGCCAGCAGGGCCGCCACCAGCGCGAGTTCCAGCGTGGCGGGAAAACGCTCGGCAATCAGACGCGACACCTTGGCACCCTGGCGCAGGCTCAGGCCGAACTCACCCTGCACGGCATTGAACAGGAAATGCCCGAACTGCACGAAAAAAGGCTTGTCCAGCCCCAAATCGGCGCGCAGCTGGCGGATCTGGTCGGGCTGCGCATCCTGGCCGAGCAGGAACACCACCGGGTCGCCCACGTACTGGAACAGCATGAAAGCCAGGAAAGCCACGGTGACCATGACGATCACGGCCTGGAACAGGCGACGGAGAATAAATGCGAACATCGGGTGGGTTTTTTGATCGAGAGCCGATGCTAGCAGAGCAAGCTGCGTGCCGACATCGGGTTTCCTTTAGGTTTAAACAGAATTATCCCGCGCAAAAAAAAGAGCCCCGAGGGGCTCTTTTTTGAAAACGGCGGCCAATGCAGCTCAGTTGACCTTGATCAGGCGCCAGTCGAGGCGGTTGTCGGCGCGATGCGTCACATCGACGTTTTTCTTCATGGCCCAGGGAATGATCTGGTTGTGCAGCGGCAAATGCGACACGGTGTCGTTGCTCAGTTGCAAACCTTCCGTCAGGAAACGGTTGCGCACCGGCAGGTCGGTTTCGGTCTTGATGCGGTCCACGATGATGTCCATGCGCGGGTTGCTGTAGCGGCCCAGGTTGTAGTTGCCGTCACCGCCCGTGCCCACGCTGCGGGTCAGCGACTGCAGGCTGTACAGCGCGTCAAAGGTCGGCACGCCCCAGCCCAGCATGTAGATGCTGGCTTCGTTGCGCTGGATCATCGGGAAGTAGGTCACCAGCGGCAGCGTGCGCAGCTTGGCCTTGACACCGATGCGCGACCACATCGCGGTCACCGCCTGGCAGATTTCCTCGTCGTTGATATAGCGGTTGTTCGGGCAGGCGAAATCGACTTCGAAACCCTGCGGGTAACCGGCGTCGGCCAGCAGCTTTTTGGAGGCCTCGGGGTCGTAGGGGAAGCGTTTGTGCACGCCTTCGGTCCAGCCGGCAACCTGCGGCGCCACGATGGTGCCGGTGGCCTGGCCGAGGCCGCGCAGCGTCACGCGGACGATGCTGTTGATGTCGATGGCCTGGTACAGCGCCATGCGCACGCGCTGGTCCTTCAGCGGGTTCTTGCCCTTGACGTTCGAGCCCGGCAGTTCCTCCCTGAACTGGTCCATGCCGAAGAAGATGGTGCGGCTCTCGATGCCGTCGATGACCTTGAGGTTGGCATTGCTGCGCAGGCGCGCCAGATCCTGCGGGCTCGGGTCCAGCACCAGGTCGACTTCACCGGACAGCAGGGCGGCCACGCGCGTTGCTTCGGACTTGATCGGGGTGTAGATGATTTCCGTCACATTCGACGGGGTGGTGCCCCAGTAGTTCGGGTTTTTCACCAGCACCAGCTTCTGGTCGGGCTGCCACTCCTTGACCATGTACTGGCCGGTGCCCATGGCGTTGCGGTGCGCGAAGGTCTCATCCTTGGCGCGGATGTCCTTGGGCTCGACCGACTTGTTTTTTTCCGCCCAGGCCTTGCTCATGATGCGCAGCTCGGTGAGCTGGTTCAGCAGCACCGGATTGGGGCCCTTCATGATGAAGTCGACGGTGTTGTCGTTGACCTTGACCACCCGCTCGATGCCCTGGGTGTAGACGGCGTAGTTCGAGGTCTTGGCCATGGCCCGGGTGATGGAATACACCACGTCGTCGGCCGTGAATGGCGTGCCGTCGCTGAATTTCACGCCTGAGCGCAGCGTGAAGCGGACCTGCGTCGGCGAGACATCGCGCCAGGCCGTCGCCAGCTGCGCTTCGGGCTTGAAAGTCTGGCTGTTGTAATACACCAGCGAGTCGTAAATCGCCGCATGCACGCCATTGCCCAGCGCATTGTTCTGGGAATGGATGTCCAGCGTCGGGATATCGCTGGCGCTGGACCATTTGAAGGGTTTGGCGTAGACCGCCGGTGCGGCAGCCGCCACCGCAAGGGCGGCAGCCAGCCAGGCAAGTTGTTTGATTTTCACGAAAGCTCCTCCTCGGTTAAAAAAGCCAACTATGCAGCAGGAGGCTGCGCGGCGGCTTAAAAGGGGGACGCCGCGAAGGGGCTTTTGCAGCCGGACTGGGGTCAGTGCGCCGGATGCGCCGCTTCCAGCCGGACCGGGCCGTACCAGGCCTGGGTCGTGCTGCGGGTGTTGTCGCTGTCGGTCATGATGCCGATGCCCACCAGCGCGCCGGGGGCTTCGCCGAAGGCTTTTTCATAGTCGGCACGGATGTCCCGCTCGTAGTCCACCCACTGGCGCAGCCGGCCCGCGCCGGACTCCACCACCAGCTTGCGGATACGGTCGGTACGCGGGTTGACGATCACGCTGCCCGGCTTGCGCGTGTTGCACCAGACATACATCAGGGTGGCATAGGGCAATTCTTCCCCGGTCAGCGCGCGCGCCAGCTCGGACAGCATGGCGTTTTTGCCGGAAAACCTGCTGCGGTCGCCCTCGAAGGCCAGCACAATGCGCACCGGGGAGTCGTCGCCCTCGCGCAGGGCCATGTCCGCCTGCGCGATCAGGTCCGGCACCTTCCATGAAAACCGCACGCTGCCCAGCTCGTCCGGCTCGATACGCACGGCCTGGCGCACCATGCTTGCGGAAGACGACGAATGGGCCGCCATCGCGTCGCGTCCATCCTTGCGCACATAGCTGAAGCGGCTGGGCTGTTTGCCGGGCAGCTTGTAATGCTGCCAGGCCGGCGCACCGGGGGCGGCGCTCGACGCCAGGGTCCAGGGCGTGGGCGCCAGTGCCGCGACCGGTGTTTCGGGCGCGGGCGGCGTCGATGCACACGCCGCCAGCAACAGCGCGCAGGCTGCCAGTCCCGTCATTCCTGCTGCCCTGTGAAACATCGGCGCACCTGGTTAAAACAATGCCGCGAGTATAGGCAACACGTTGGACAGTCCCCGGCAGGTCCGGCCCCGGGCATGTCCCCGGCTTGAGGAAAATCGCGGA
>CALRTF020000061.1:0-16794 GCA_943370985.1 Paenacidovorax caeni | reverse complement strand
CGGCAAGACCACGACCACCGCCAAACTCGCCAAACACCTGATTGAAAAGCGCAAGAAGAAGGTGCTGACCGTCTCGGGCGACGTGTATCGCCCGGCGGCCATCGAACAACTGAAAACTGTCACGAAACAGGCCGGCGCCGAATGGTTTCCGAGCACGGCCGAGCAAAAGCCGGTGGACATCGCGCTGGCCGCGCTCGATTACGCGCGCAAACATTTCTTCGACGTGTTGCTGGTCGACACCGCCGGCCGGCTGGCCATCGACGAAGCCCTGATGGCCGAGATCAAGGCGCTGCATGCGGCGCTCAATCCGGTGGAAACGCTGTTTGTCGTCGACGCGATGCAGGGCCAGGATGCGATCAACACCGCCAGGGCCTTCAAGGAAGCACTGCCGCTGACCGGGATCATCCTGACCAAGACCGACGGCGATTCGCGCGGCGGTGCGGCGCTCAGCGTGCGGCAGATCACCGGCGCGCCCATCAAGTTCTCCGGCACCAGCGAGAAGATCGACGGCCTCGAGGTGTTCGACGCCCAGCGCCACGCCGGGCGCATTCTCGGCATGGGCGACATCGTGGCCCTGGTCGAGCAGGTCACGGCCGGCGTGGACATGGCCGCGGCGCAAAAACTCGCCGCCAAGATGAAGTCGGGCAGCGGCTTTGATCTCGAGGATTTTTTGAGCCAGCTGCAGCAGATGAAAAGCATGGGCGGGCTTTCCAGCCTGCTCGACAAGCTGCCGACGCAGATGGCGGCCAAGGCCGGCCAGGTGGACATGGACAAGGCCGAAAAAGACATCAAGCGCAAGGAAGGCATCATCCAGAGCATGACGCCGCTGGAGCGCCGCAAGCCCGAACTGATCAAGGCCACCCGCAAGCGCCGCATCGCCGCCGGATCCGGCGTGCAGGTTCAGGACGTGAACCGCCTGCTCAACGAGTTCGAGCAGATGCAGACCATGATGAAGAAGATGAAGGGCGGCGGCATGATGAAGATGATGAAACGCATGGGCGGGATGAAGGGTATGCCCAAGTTCTGAGCATGCCTGGCCCGGACTTGGAGCCAAATTAGCCTCCAGCCCCCGTGCGGCATGCCCAAGCAGCTATTAAATTTATAGCGGTTTCGCCGTGGGGGTCATCCCGGACTTGAGCCGGGATCCATGTTCGCCGGCTACTTCAGTGCTTATTTGTATTGGTGGTGCACCAACAAGCCGGGGGTTGCCCGGCAGCAAGTAACTTTCTTTTGCTTCGCCAAAAGAAAGTCACCAAAGAAAAGGCGACCCTGCTGTCTACGGCCCTCCTTCGCTGACGCTGCGGAGGGCAACCTGCGGTGCTCGGTCCAGCCGGGGTCGAGCTCGAACTCGCTGCGCTCAGACAATCGCTCGCCCTGATCCGTCTGGCCCTGCGCTCCTCGGCGCATACAGAAGGGTGGGGGAAGAAACCAATGCGGGGTCAAAAATCCGGAGTCCTTGAAGCGCGCAGCGCTTCAAGGACGGGACTCCCAACAGACCGTCATGTTTGCACGCGAGCGCAGCGCACGCGGCCACATGAGGTCCCCCTCCATCGCCCAGCGGGGCGAGGGAGGGGTTAGGGGTGGGAGTGGGGAGTTGAGACTACTGTCAACAACACCCCCGGGGCGCAGCGTGACGCCTCACTGACGAGGGTCAGTCCGCCTGCTTCCGCAGGAAAGCCGGGATCTCGAAATCATCCATGCCGCCGGACGCCAGCGCATCGACCTTGGCCGCCGCCTGGGTGCGGTTGGTGCGCCAGACACTGGGCACCGCCATGTTTCCGTAGTCCGGCTGGGCCGAACCCATGCTGCCGCCGGGATGGGCGCTGTTGACGGACCCGCCGCCGACCGCCATGTTCAGCACCGGCATGTTGTCGGTGCCGGTGCGCAGCACCTGCAGCGGCGGCGCCGTGCGGCGTGCGCCCTGGCGGCTCAGGCCGGTGGCCACCACGGTCACGCGGATGTCGTCGCCGAGTTCGTCGTCGTAGGCCGTGCCGTAGATCACATGCGCGTCGGGCGAGGCGTAGGCGCGGATGGTGTTCATCGCGAGCTTGGACTCGTTGAGCTTGAGCGAGCCTTTCGCGGCGCTGATCAGCACCAGCACGCCCTTGGCGCCCGACAGGTCGATGCCCTCGAGCAGCGGGCAGGCCACTGCCTGTTCGGCGGCGATGCGCGCGCGGTCCGGGCCGTTGGCACGGGCGGTGCCCATCATGGCCTTGCCGGGCTCACCCATCACGGTGCGCACGTCTTCAAAGTCGACATTGACGTGGCCGGGGACGTTGATGATCTCGGCGATGCCGCCGACGGCGTTTTTCAGCACGTCGTTGGCATGCGCAAAGGCCTCGTCCTGCGTCACATCGTCACCGAGCACCTCGAGCAGCTTCTCGTTGAGCACCACGATCAGCGAGTCGACATTGGCCTCGAGCTCGGCCAGACCCAGGTCGGCATTGGTCATGCGGCGCCCGCCTTCGAACTCGAAAGGTTTGGTCACCACACCGACGGTGAGAATGCCCATTTCCTTGGCGATGCGCGCGATCACCGGCGCAGCGCCGGTGCCGGTGCCGCCACCCATGCCGGCCGTGATGAACAGCATGTGTGCGCCGGCAATCGCCTCGCGGATGTCCTCCACCGCCATCTCGGCTGCGTCGCGGCCCTTCTCGGGTTTGCTGCCTGCGCCCAGACCGCTGCCGCCCAGCTGGATCTGCTTGTGCGCGCTGCCGCGGCCCAGCGCCTGGGCATCGGTGTTGGCGCAGATGAACTCCACGCCCTGCACGTTGCGTTCAATCATGTGTTCGACCGCGTTGCCGCCGCCGCCGCCCACGCCAATCACCTTGATTTGCGTGCCCTGGTTGAACTCTTCGATTTCAATCATTTCGATGCTCATGTGAGCCTCCTGTCGGTATGGTTGCAGTTGCCAAAAATTTTGTTGTGAAAGTAAAGCGGTGATCGGAGCTCATGCCGGGGGATCGGCGCCTCCCGAGTGTTTGCAACGCGGGCTCCGCCAGGTGAAAACAGAATATTTTTTCATCAGAAGTTCCCCACCAGCCAGTCCTTGACCTTGCCGAAAGCGTTGTGCACGCTGCCCGCCTTTTGAGCGACGCGGTGTCCGCGCATGCGCGCCAGCCGGGCCTCCTCGAGCAGCCCCATCACGGTGGCTGCACGCGGCTGGGCCACCATGTCGGCCAGCGCGCTGGAATAACGGGGGATGCCGCGGCGCACCGGCTTGAGGAAAATGTCCTCGCCGAGCTCGACCATGCCCGGCATCACCGCGCTGCCGCCGGTGATCACGATGCCCGACGACAACACTTCCTCGTAGCCCGACTCGCGGATCACCTGCTGCACCAGCGAGAAAATCTCCTCGATGCGCGGCTCGATCACGCCGGCCAGTGCCTGGCGCGACAACATGCGCGGGCCGCGGTCGCCCAGCCCCGGCACCTCGACCTGGGTGTCCGGATCCGCCAGCAGCTGCTTGGCAAAACCGCTTTCGACCTTGATGTCCTCGGCGTCCTTGGTCGGTGTGCGCAAAGCCATTGCGATGTCGCTGGTGATCAGGTCGCCGGCGATCGGGATCACCGCGGTGTGGCGGATCGCGCCGCCGGTGAAAATCGCCACATCGGTGGTGCCGGCGCCGATATCGACCAGCGCCACGCCGAGTTCCTGCTCGTCGCGGCTGAGCACCGACAGGCTGGAGGCCAGCGGGTTCAGCATCAGCTGGTCGACTTCCAGGCCGCAGCGCCGCACACACTTGATGATGTTTTCCGCGGCGCTTTGCGCGCCGGTCACGATATGCACCTTGGCCTCGAGCCGGATGCCGCTCATGCCGATCGGTTCGCGCACGTCCTGGCCGTCGATCACAAATTCCTGCGGCTCGACCAGCAGCAGGCGCTGGTCGGTGGAGATGTTGATGGCCTTGGCGGTCTCGATAACGCGGGCGACGTCGGCCTGGGTGACTTCCTTGTCCTTCACGGCCACCATGCCGCTGGAGTTGATGCCGCGGATGTGGCTTCCGGTGATGCCGGTGTAGACCCGCGCGATCTTGCAGTCGGCCATCAGTTCGGCTTCTTTCAGCGCCTGCTGGATGCTCTGCACGGTGGCGTCGATGTTGACAACCACACCGCGCTTGAGCCCGTTGCTGTAGGCAATGCCCAGCCCCGCGAGCTTGAGCTCGCCGCCCGGCAGCACCTCGGCCACCACCGCCATGACCTTGCTGGTCCCGATGTCCAGCCCCACGACGAGATCCTTGTATTCCTTGGCCATATCTTTACCTTTTTGCTTTCGCTTTTTCCTTGTCACCCAGTACGGTGGTGGTGACCCCCCTCAGCTTGATCGCGTAGCCGTTGGCATAACGCAGGTCGGCAGACTCCAGCGGCTTGCCGAACTTGCCGGCCACCTGCGTGAGCGTGGCCGCAAAACGCGCCACGCGGCTTTCAATCTCTTCCATGGAACCGTGACCGAGTTCCAGGGTGGCGCCGTCGTCGAGCCGGGTGCGCCAGCTGCCCCGGCTGGTCAGCTCCAGCTGGGCAATCGGCGCATCGATTCGTTCGAACACCGGCGACAACCTGCGCCAGGCGTCCAGCACCAGCGCAGCCTGGCCGTCGGGGCCGCTGAGCAGCGGCAGGTCCTCGGCCTCGACGTCGCCAGGATTGGCCTCGAACACCTCGCCGTAGGTGTTGACCAGCTGCGCATCGGCGTCCTGGCCCCAGTACGCCACCGCCTTGTGTTCCTGCAGCACGACGCTCAGGCGGTTCGGGAATTCGCGCTGCACCACCGCCCGGCGTACCCAGGGAACGGACTCGAAAGCCGCTTGCGCGCCGGCCAGGTCCACCGTGAAAAAATTGCCGTTCAGCCGTGGCACCACATTGGCGCGCAGGGTGATCGCGTTGTTGTGGCTCACGTCGCCGCGCACCTTGATGGCCGTGAGCCGGAACAGGTTCTGCTGCACCAGCCACCCGATGCCGAGCGCCGCCAGCATGCCGAAAAACGCCAGCCCCAGCAGCAGGGAGGCGATGTTCATCAGCCGGACGTCCATCGGTGCGGGCAGGGTGGGGCTCATGCAGGGACGCCCTCCGGCGGGTGATCGAGACCGGCGCCGCGCAGCACTTCCAGGCACAGGTCTTCGTAGCTGATACCGGCCGCACGCGCCGACATCGGCACCAGCGAGTGGCTGGTCATGCCCGGGGAGGTGTTGATCTCCAGCAGGTAGGGCTTGCGGGTTTTCGCGTCAATCATCACGTCGAGCCGGCCCCAGCCGCGACAACCCAGCACGCGGTAGGCCTGCAGCACCATGGCCTGGATGGCTTCTTCCTCGCCCGCAGGCAGGCCGCAGGGCACCAGGTACTGCGTGGTGTCGGTGAAATACTTGTTCTGGTAGTCGTAGTTGCCTTCGGGCGCCACGATGCGGATCACCGGCAGCGCGCGGGCGCTGTCGCCGGTGCCGAGCACCGGGCAGGTCACCTCGTCACCGCTGATGAACTGTTCGCAGAGCACATCGGCATCGAGCTGTGCAGCCTGCTCGACGGCACCCACCATGCCCGAATAACCCTCGACCTTGACCACGCCGATGGACGAGCCCTCGCGCGCCGGCTTGACGATCAGCGGCAGCCCCAGCTCATCGGGCACCGCCACGATCTGTTGCCGCTCAAACGCGCCGCGGCGCAGCAGCACGTACTTCGGGGTCGCCAGGCCGTCGGCCAGCCAGATGCGTTTGGTGGTGACCTTGTCGATGGAAATGCTCGAGGCCATCACGCCGGAGCCGGTGTAGGGAATGCCCATCAACTCCAGCGCGCCCTGCACCGTGCCGTCCTCGCCGAAGCGGCCGTGTAATGCGATGAAGCAGCGCTGGAAGCCTTCACGCTTGAGCTCGCCAATGTCGCGTTCCGAAGGATCAAACGCATGGGCATCGACCCCGCGCGAACGCAGAGCCTCGAGCACGCCGCGCCCCGACATCAGCGACACCTCGCGTTCGGCCGAGCGGCCGCCCAGCAGCACCGCCACCTTGCCAAAATCTGGTGCTTTCAGGCTCACAGCCCTTGTCCTTCCTGCGCCGTGCGCTCCGTTTTTTGTAGCAATTCCAGCAATCGGGCGGGCACCCCGCCAATCGTGCCGGCACCCATGCACATCACCACATCGCCACCCCGCGCGTTGTCGGCAATCGCCTGCGGCATGGCCTCGATGTCGTCGACAAACACCGGCTCGACCTTGCCGGCCACACGCAACGCGCGCGCCAGCGAGCGGCCGTCGGCCGCCACAATCGGCGCCTCGCCGGCGGCATACACCTCGGACAACAACACGCTGTCGGCCTGGCCGATGACCTTGACGAAATCCTCGAAACAGTCACGCGTTCGCGTGAAGCGGTGCGGCTGGAAGGCCAGCACCAGGCGCCGGCCCGGAAAGGCGCCGCGCGCCGCAGCCAGCGTCGCCGCCATTTCGACCGGGTGGTGCCCGTAATCGTCCACCACCGTGAAGCTGCCGCCGGCGGGCGCAGCCACATCGCCATAACGCTGGAAGCGCCGGCCCACCCCCTTGAAGTCGGCCAGCGCCTTCTGCACGGCCGCATCGGGAATGTTGAGTTCCACCGCCACGGCAATCGCCGACAGCGCATTGAGCACGTTGTGTTCGCCCGGCAGATTGAGCACGACCGGCAGGTCCGGCAGCGTCACGCCGTTGCGCCGCTGCACGGTGAAGTGCATCTGGCCGTCCACCGCCTTGACGTCCACAGCACGCACCTGCGCATCCTCATTGAAGCCGTAACTGGTGATCGGGCAGGACACCTGCGGCACGATGTCGCGCACCGCCGCATCGTCGGTGCACAGGATGGCCGTGCCGTAAAACGGCATGCGGTGCAGGAAATCGACAAAGGCCTTTTTCAGGTTGCCGAAGTCGTGGCCATAGGTCTCCATGTGGTCGGCGTCGATGTTGGTGACCACCGCCATGACGGGCAACAGGTTCAGGAAGGAGGCGTCGGACTCGTCGGCCTCGACCACGATGTAGTCGCCCGAGCCGAGTTTGGCATTGGCGCCGGCACTGTTCAGGCGCCCGCCGATCACAAAGGTCGGGTCCAGCCCGCCCTCGGCCAGCACGCTGGCGACCAGGCTGGTGGTGGTGGTTTTGCCGTGGGTGCCGGCAATCGCGATGCCCTGCTTCAGGCGCATCAGCTCGGCCAGCATCAGCGCACGCGGCACCACCGGAATGCGTTTTTCGCGCGCGGCCAGGACTTCAGGGTTGTCGGCCTGCACCGCGGTGGACGTCACCACGGCGTCGACGCTGGCCAGGTTGCCCGCCGCGTGCCCGACAAAGGTCTTGATGCCCAGGCCGGCGAGCCGGCGCAAGGTCGCGCTGTCGGACAGGTCGGAGCCCGAGATCACATAGCCGAGGTTGTGCAGGACCTCGGCGATGCCGGACATGCCGGAGCCGCCCAGGCCGATGAAATGAATGTGTTTGATCGCGTGTTTCATCTCGCCAACTCCTCACAGGCGGCCACGACTTCGGCCGTGGCATTTGTTTTTTGCATCTTTTTGGCCTGTAGCCCCCGTTCCACCAGTGTGGAGCGCTCTGTTTTTTGTAGCAGATCAGCAAGGAATTGCGGTGTCAGCGCCTGCTGCGCCACCAGCCAGCCACCCCCCTGGTCGACCAGGAAGGCCGCATTGCGGGTCTGGTGGTCGTCCACCGCTGCGGGGAAAGGCACAAACAGCGCGGCAGCGCCGACAGCAGCGATTTCCGTCACCGTGCTCGCGCCGGCGCGGCACACCACCAGGTCAGCCTCGGCAAAGGCACCGGCCGTGTCTTCGATGAAGGGCGTCAGTTCGGCCTGCACGCCGGCGGCGCGGTAGTTCTCGCGCAGCGCGTCGATCTGGCCGGCGCCGCTCTGGTGCAACACGTGCGGGCGCTGCGCCTGCGGAATCAGGGCCAGCGCCTGCGGCACGATGCGGTTGAGCGCCTGCGCGCCCAGGCTGCCGCCGACCACCAGGACCTTCAGCGGACCGCTGCGGCCGGCAAAACGGGTCTGCGGATCGGGCTGTTGCGTGAACGCGGGTCGCAGCGGGTTACCCACCCACTGCGCGTTTTTGATGACGCCGGGGAAAGCCGTGAACACCCGGTCGGCCACACCGGCCAGCACCTTGTTGACCATGCCGGCCACCGAGTTCTGCTCATGTAGCACCAGGGGTTTGCCCAGCAAGACGCTCATCATGCCGGCCGGAAAGGCGATGTAGCCGCCCAGGCCGACCACCACGTCGGGCTTGACGCGGCGCACCACGGCAATGCTTTGCCAGAAGGCCTTGAGCAGACGCATGGGCAGCAAGGCCAGCGTGACCGGGCCCTTGCCACGCACACCGGAAAAATCAATGGTTTCAAAGGCAAAGCCGCGCGGCGGCACCAGCTGGCTCTCCATGCTGGGGCGCTCGGCCGTGCCCTTGCCACCGAGCCAGTGCACGCGCCAGCCGCGCTCGCGCAGCGCTTCCGCCACGGCCAGGCCCGGGAAGATGTGGCCGCCGGTGCCGCCGGCCATGATCAATGCGCACTTGCTCATGCGGGTTGCCTCCGACACTGCTGCGCGACGCAAACGACTGGGCGTCGGCAACGCATCCCATTCGCTTTACTGTCGATCCCCATCAAGATGGGGCCCCTCGCCAGGCAGCTCATGGT
Source organism: Paenacidovorax caeni (assembly GCA_943370985.1). Taxonomy (GTDB): domain Bacteria; phylum Pseudomonadota; class Gammaproteobacteria; order Burkholderiales; family Burkholderiaceae_C; genus Polaromonas; species Polaromonas caeni_A. The sequence goes on along the minus strand of CALRTF020000061.1, from coordinate 8,154 downwards.
CGCCCTCCGCGCATCAGCCAAGCCGCTTTGCGCCTTGGGGCGCTGCGCGCCTCGCCAGTTTTGGTGAAACAGGCTTTTCATGCGCGGCCTCCGCGCATCAAAAGCCTGTTTTCATAATCAATCCGCAGCACCACGGCCAGCGAAATCAGGTTCATCAAAATCGCCGACCCACCGTAACTCATGAGCGGCAGGGTCAGGCCCTTGGTCGGCAGCGCGCCCAGGTTCACGCCCATGTTGATGAAGGCCTGGAAGCCGATCCAGATGCCCACACCCTGGGCCACCAGGCCGGCAAACAGGCGGTCCAGTGCAATCGACTGGCGGCCTATGTGCATGATGCGGCGTGTCATCCACATGAAGGCGCCGATCACACAGAGCACGCCGAGGAAGCCGAACTCTTCACCGATCACCGCCAGCAGGAAGTCGGTGTGCGCCTCGGGCAGCCAGTGCAGCTTCTCGATGCTGCCGCCCAGGCCCACGCCGAACACCTCGCCGCGCCCGAAGGCAATCAGCGAGTGCGACAACTGGTAGCCCTTGCCCATCGCGTACTTGTCGCTCCAGGGATCGAGGTAGGCAAAAATCCGCTCACGCCGCCAGTCGCTGAGCATCACCATCAGCGCAAAGGCAATCACCACCACGGTGGCAATCACAAAAAACATGCGGGCATTGACGCCGCCAAGGAACAAAATGCCCATGGCGATCACCGAGATCACCATGAAAGCGCCCATGTCAGGCTCGGCCAGCAGCAGCAGGCCCACGATGCCGATGGCCACCGCCATGGGCATGACGGCGCGGAAGAAGCGCTCTTTCACCTCCATCTTGCGCACCATGTAGTCGGCGGCATACAGCAGCACCGCAAACTTGGCGAGTTCCGAAGGCTGGAAGTTCATGAAACCCAGCGAGATCCAGCGGCGCGCGCCATTGACACCCTTGCCGATGAAGGGCACCAGCACCAGCATCAGCAGCACCAGCGAGGCGACAAACAGCCAGGGCGCCAGCTTTTCCCAGGTCGCCACCGGCACCTGGAAGGCCAGCAGGGCCATCGCAAAGGCCACACCCAGCGAAATGGCGTGGCGCAGCAGGAAGTGGGTGTGCGCATAACGCGAAAATTTGGGGTTGTCGGGCATGGCGATGGAGGCGGAGTACACCATCACCAGACCCCAGACCAGCAAGGCCACCGTGATCCAGATCAGCGACTGGTCCACACCCGACATGCGCACGGGCGCCGAGGCAGTGCGCGAGGCGCGCTGGCCGCCGAGGCGAACCGGCAGGCCCTGGGTGGCCGCGCCACCCAGCCCGGAGAACCAGCCTGCAAGGCGTGTGGCGACGGTCATGACACCACCCCCGCATCGCGCGCCAGCCCCTGGACCGCATCGCAAAACACCTGGGCCCGGTGCCCATAGTTGTCGAACATGTCAAAACTCGCGCAGGCCGGCGACATCAGCACGGCGTCGCCGGTTCGCGCCTGGGCTGCGGCCAGTTCGACCGCGGCCTGCATGGAGCCTGCGTCCAGCAGCATCACGCCGGTGCCCTCCAGCGCCGCGCGGATCTGCGGCGCATCACGCCCGATCAAAACCACCGCCCGCGCGTGGCTGCGCACCGGACCGGCCAGCGGCGAAAAGTCCTGTCCCTTGCCATCCCCACCGGCAATCAGCACCAGCTTGCGCTCGGCGCCCAGGCCGGTCAGCGCGGCCACCGTGGCGCCGACGTTGGTGCCCTTGCTGTCGTCGAAATACTCGACGTCGTTAACCACCGCGACCGGCGTCACGCGATGCGGCTCGCCGGCGTAGTCGCGCAGTCCGTGCAGCATGGACGCCAGGCTGCCGCCCGCGGCCCCGGCCAGCGCCAGCGCGGCCAGCGCGTTGGTGGCGTTGTGGCGGCCGCGCAGGCGCATCGCCTCTACCGGCATCAGGCGCTGGATGTGCAGCACCACTTCTTCGTCCTTGCGGCGCTTGACGGTTTCATCGGCTTCGGCAGCGCGCACCAGCCAGGCCATGCCGTTGACGGTTTCGATGCCGAAGTCACCCGGACGCTGCGGCATCCCGAGGCCGAAGCTCAGATACTCGCGCCACTGCGGCTTTTGCAGCTTGACACGTACAGGTTCCGGCAACATCGCCATCACCGCCGGGTCGTCGCGGTTGAGCACCAGCAGCGCCTTGCTGCCGAAAATACGTGCCTTGGCCGCCCCGTAAGCCTGCATGTTGCCGTGCCAGTCGAGATGGTCCTGGGTCAGGTTCAGCACCGTCGCGGCGGTTGGCTCGAAACCCGACACACCGTCGAGCTGGAAGCTGGACAGTTCCAGCACCCAGACCTCGGGCAGGGTCCCGGCGTCGAGGTGCGCGGCCAGCGTGTCCAGCAAGCCGGGGCCGATGTTGCCGGCCACCGCCACCGCCTTTCCCGCATGGGCCAGCAGCTGTCCGGTGAGCGCTGTCGTGGTGGTCTTGCCATTCGTCCCGGTGATCGCCAGCACCTTGGGCGCATAGCCGCGTTCGGCCTGGAGTTCGCGCAGCGCGGCTGCAAACAGGTCCAGTTCACCGCCTGCCGGCAAGCCGATGGCCTGCGCGGCCTGCCAGACCGGGGCGACCGTCTCCGGCGTCAGGCCGGGACTGCGGAAAACGGCGCGGACGTCCTGGCCCTCGATCAGGCCGGCGTCGAAGGCACCGGCACGAAAGTCCGCTTGCGGCAGCTCGCGCTGCAAGCTGGCCAGCTGGGGAGGCGCCTCGCGGGTATCGGCCACCGTGACGCGCGCGCCCTGCCGCACGCACCAGCGCGCCATGGCCAGTCCTGAAGCGCCCAGGCCCAGCACCAGCACATGTTGACCCTTGAGCGGCGAGGCGCCGACCACGACAGCCGCGTTGTCCTCAGGCGCAAGCGCCTGATCGCCATCCTGCGCAGTTGCATGGTCCGCTGCCGGCGGCAGCTCAGGCACTGCGGCAGGCTCAGGCGCACTCACCTCGGCAAACAGCTGGGCCACGAAGGCGGCCGCATCACGCGCAGCCGTCAGCGTTTCGGGCAGAGGCCGCGCAGCCGCCTTGCCAGCCGCTGCGGGATGCGCCTGAGCATCGCCTGCCGCGGGCGCCTCCCCTGCCGGCGCGGAATCAGCCGCAGGCGCGTGCGTTTCCCTCAGCTCTGCAGGAGGCTGATCGGGCGCTGCGCCGGGGATGATGGGTTCGTCAGGGTTCATCGCAGTTTCAGGGTGGACAGGCCAATCAGGCACAGCAGCATGGTGATGATCCAGAAACGAACCACAACCTGCGTTTCCTTCCAGCCGTTCTTTTCAAAGTGGTGGTGCAGGGGCGCCATCTTGAACAGGCGCCGGCCCTCGCCATAACGCGCGCGGGTGTACTTGAAGTACATCACCTGCAGCATCACCGACAGCGCCTCGACTACAAAAATGCCGCCCATGATGGCGAGCACAATCTCCTGGCGCACGATGACCGCAATCGTGCCCAGCGCCGCGCCCAGGGCCAGCGCGCCCACATCGCCCATGAAGACCTGCGCAGGGTGGGTGTTGAACCACAAAAAGGCCAGGCCGGCGCCGGCCATGGCCGAGCAGAAGATCAGCAACTCGCCCGAGCCCGGAATGTGCGGGAAAAACAGGTACTTGGAATACACCGCGCTGCCGGTCACATAGGCAAACACGCCTAGCGCCGAACCGACCATCACCACCGGCATGATGGCCAGGCCATCAAGGCCGTCGGTCAGATTGACGGCATTGCTGGAGCCGACGATCACCAGGTAGGTCAGCAGCACGAAGCCGAACACGCCCAGCGGATAACTGATCTCCTTGAAGAAAGGCAGCTGCAGGCCGGCCTTGGGCGGCAGGTTCACGTCGAAGCCCGATTGCACCCAGCTGAAAAACAGCTCGAGCACGCGCAGGTTGGAGCTTTCGGAAATGCTGAACACGAGGTACAGCGCTGCCAGCAGGCCGATCACCGATTGCCACAGGTATTTTTCACGCGAGCGCATGCCTTCGGGGTCCTTGTGCACCACCTTGCGCCAGTCGTCGGCCCAGCCGATGGCCCCAAAACCCAGGGTGACGATCAGCACGATCCAGACAAAACGGTTGCTCAGGTCGAACCAGAGCAGGGTCGAGATGCCGATGGCCAGCAGGATCAGCACGCCGCCCATGGTCGGCGTGCCGCTTTTGCTCAAATGGGTCTGCATCGCGTATTCGCGGATGGGCTGGCCGATCTTCAGGTGCGTCAGGCGGCGAATCACAAACGGCCCGGCGATCAGGCCGATCAGCAAGGCCGTGAGCGCGGCCATCACCGCGCGAAAGGTCAGGTACTGGAACACCCGGAAGTAGCCGAATTCGGGCGACATGGTTTGCAGCCACTGGGCCAGGCTAAGCAGCATTTGTTTTCTCCTGTTTTTGTTGTTCTGCCATGACAGTCACTGCTTCAACCACACGCTCCATCTTCATGAAACGTGAGCCCTTGACCAGCACGCTGCCCAGACCCGGCAAAGCGGCGCCAACCGCGGCCTGCAGTGCCGGCAGGTCGTCGCCAAAATGGCGGCCATCGCCAAAACCTGTTGCGGCGGCACCGGACTGGCTGCCCAGCGTGAACAGCTGTTCGATGCCACGCTCACGCGCATACACACCCACTTCGGCATGGAAAGCCGGGCCCTGGTCACCGACCTCGCCCATGTCGCCCAGCACCAGCAGGCGCGGCCCCGGCAGTTCGGCCAGCACATCGATCGCGGCGCGCACCGAATCCGGGTTCGCGTTGTAGCTGTCATCGATCAGGGTGATGGCGCGGCCGGCAAGCCTGAGCTGCAAGGCGCGAGAACGGCCCTTGACCGGTGCAAAGGAAGACAGGCCGGCCGCGATGGCCGGCAGCGGCACACCGGCAGCCAGCGCACAGGCCGTCGCGGCCAGCGCATTCTTGACGTTGTGGCGGCCCGCGACCTGCAGGGAAAACGCCAGCGCGCCTTGCGGGGTCTCGGCTTGCACCTGCCAGGCGCTGCCCTTCCACTGCGCGGCGCCGGTCACGTCGGCCGCGCCCGATTCGGCAAAGGTCAGCACGGCGCGGGGCGCGGCAGCTGCGCGCCAGACCGGCGTGAAGGGCTCATCGGCCGGGAATACGGCGATGCCCGTGTCCGGTAGCGCCGCTATCACGCTGCCGTTTTCCCGCGCCACGGCGTCCACGGTGGCCATGAACTCCAGGTGTTCGCGCTGGGCGTTGTTGACCAGCGCCACCGTGGGCCGGGCCAGCCCGGCCAGATAGGCGATTTCGCCGGGATGGTTCATGCCCAACTCGACCACGCCGGCTTCATGGCTGGCGCGCAGGCGCAGCAGGGTCAGGGGCAGGCCGATGTCGTTGTTGAAATTGCCCTCGGTCGCAAAAGCCGCGTCGCCTTTCCAGGCCCGCAGGATGGACGCGATCATTTGCGTCACCGTGGTTTTGCCATTGCTGCCGGTCACCGCAACCAGCGGCAGGCTGAACTGCGAGCGCCACCCCGCCGCGAGCTGACCCAGGGCCTTGAGCGAATCGTCGACCAGCAGGCCAGGCTGGTCCGCCGAGAGGCCGCGTTGCGCCAGTGCCGCAACGGCACCCTGGCTGGCGGCCTGCGGCAGGAAATCATGCGCATCAAAACGCTCACCCTTGAGCGCCACAAACAGGTCCCCGGGCCGCAGGCTGCGTGTATCGCTGTGCACCCGCGTGAAGCGCAGGGCGCCGTCGCCCACCAGGCGCGCCGAAGGCAGCCACTGCAGGGCCTGCTGCAGCGTCATCATGCGAGACCTCCCAGGGTGCCCGGCGTGCCGGCGCCCTGGCCCAGTGCCGCCTCGGCCTGGGCCTTGTCGGAAAACGGCAGCTTGACGCCGGCGCTTTCCTGGTAGTTCTCATGCCCCTTGCCGGCAATCAGGATCACGTCGCGCGCATCCGCGCCGGCCACCGTGGCCGCTATCGCGAGGGCGCGGTCCGGCTGCACCTCGACCGCTCCGCCGCGGCTGAAGCCTTTGAGGATCTGGCCGATGATGGCTGCCGGGTCTTCACTGCGCGGATTGTCACTGGTGACCACCACCTGGTCGGCGCCTTGTTCAGCGGCGGCCGCCATCAGGGGCCGCTTGCCGGCATCGCGCTCCCCGCCGCAACCGAAGACACACCACAAGCGGCCGCCACGCCCGTCGGCCACGGGCCTGAGCGCGCCCAGCACCTTCTCGAGTGCATCCGGCGTGTGTGCGTAGTCGATCACCACCAGCGGGCGGCCCGGCACCGACACGGCATCCATGCGCCCCGGCACCGGTGACAGGTGGGCGCAGGCCTGCACCACCTCGCGCAGCGGCAGGCCGAGGGCGCGCAATGCCGCCATCACGCCGAGCAGGTTGGACACGTTGTACAGCCCGACCAGCCCGGTGGACAGCCGGTAGCAGGACGCTTCTTCGAGCACGTCAAAACTCATGCCCTCCTCGCCCTGGTGGATGGCCTGCGCCCTCAGCCGGGCCGGCGCGCTGCAGGACACGGTCCAGACATCCAGGCCCGAATCGCACAGGGCAGCGGCAAGCACCGCGCCCTTGGCATCATCGATATTGAGCACCGCCGCCTTCAGGCCCGGCCAGCCGAACAGGCGCGCTTTCGCCTCCCAGTAGGAAGCCATGTCGCCGTGGTAGTCGAGGTGGTCCTGCGTGAAGTTGGTGAAGACGGCCACGCGTATCGTGGTCGCGTCGAGGCGGTGTTCGGCGATGCCGATGGACGACGCCTCCAGCGCGCACGCGGCAAAACCTTCATCGACCCAGCGCCGCAGCTGCTGTTGCAGCAACACCGGGTCCGGCGTGGTCAGCCCGTTGAACACCATCGCGTCGGGCTGGCCCATGCCGAGGGTGCCGACCACGCCGCAGGGCCGATTGAGCCGGCCGAGGGCCTGCGCCAGCCACCAGGCCGTCGACGTCTTGCCATTGGTACCCGTGACAGCCAGCAGGTCAAGCTGGCGGCTCGGGTGGCCGAAAAATTCGGCAGCGATGGGCGCTGTGGCCAGCTTGAGCCCGGGGTAGGCCGCCACGCGGCTGTCCGAGAAGCCGTAATGTTCCACGCCGTCCCGCTCCACCAGGCAGGCCTGCGCGCCGGCATCCAGCACGCCGGTCACAAAACGGCGCGCATCGGTGGCGGCACCCGGCCAGGCGATGAAACCGTCGCCCGCACCGACCTTGCGGCTGTCCGCCCACAAGCTGCCGGCGACGCGCTGGCGCAGCCACTGCGCCGCCTGCCCGGGTGTCTGCAGCTGGTCCATCAGAAGGACTCCTCGACCGGGCTGTAGACAATTTGCGGCTTCACGCTCATGTCCGGCTGCACACCCATCATGCGCAGCGTCTGCTGCACCACTTCGCTGAACACCGGCGCGGCGGCCACGCCGCCGAAATACTTGCCGTCGCTCGGCTCGTCGATCATGACGGCCACGATGATGCGCGGGTTCTCGATCGGCGCCATGCCGGTGAACCAGGCGCGGTATTTGTTGCTGGCGTAACCCTTTCCCACCTGCTTGTGCGCAGTCCCCGACTTGCCGCCGACCGAATAACCCACGGTTTGCGCGAGGGGACCGGTGCCCGCCGGCCCCGCTGCCATCTGCAGCATCTTGCGAACGGCGCGTGCATTGTCCGCGGAGAAAACCTTGATGCCGACGGCGGGCTCGCTGCTTTTGAGCATGGTCACCGGAATGATCTGGCCGTCATGGGCAAACGCGGTATAGGACTGCGCCATCTGGAACAGCGAGGCCGACAGGCCGTAGCCATAAGACATCGTGGCCTGCTCCACCGGCCGCCAGCTTTTCCAGGGCCGAAGCCGCCCGGTGACCGCGCCGGGAAACTGGATCTGCGGCTTCTGGCCGTAGCCGAGAGCGGTGTAGGTGTCCCACATCTCGTGCGGGCTCATTTTCTGTGCGATCTTGAGCGCACCGACGTTGCTCGACTTCTGGATCACGCCCTCCACCGTCAGCGTGCCGTAGTTGTGGGTGTCGCTGATGGTGAAGCCGCCTATGCTGAAACGGCCCGGGCCGGTTTCGACCAGGGTTTGCGGCTTGATGCGGCCGGCCTCCAGGGCCATCGCCACCGTGATCGGCTTCATGGTCGAACCGGGCTCGAAGGTGTCGGTCATCGCGCGGTTGCGCAGCTGCTCGCCGGTCAGGTTCTGCCGCTTGTTCGGCACATAACTGGGGTAG
>CALRTF020000060.1:0-16962 GCA_943370985.1 Paenacidovorax caeni | reverse complement strand
AGCACGATCAGGTTTTTCCGGTTCAGGAAGATGCCGATCACCGACAGCGCAAACAGGATGGCGCCCAGGGTCAGGAAGTGTCCCAGCGTGACCATCATGCTTTTTCCTCTGTGGCGGTGGCTGCCGGTGCGGCCACGGTTGGCTGGATTTTCACCAGACTGACCCGGTCGGCACTCTTGACGCGAATCTGGTCGGCCGGGTTGATGTATTTGGAATCCTTGCGCTCGCGCAGGGTCAGCGCAATCGCCGCAATGATGGCCACGAGCAGGATCACCGCCGCGATTTCAAGCGGGTAAAGATACTCGGAATACAGCACCTTGCCGAGTTCCTTGGTGTTGGAGAACTGCTCCACCGCCTGGCCGGCCACGGCCAGCGCCGCCTTGGGCTCCTGGCTCGGGCGGAAACCGCCGATCAGCACGGCGGCCATTTCCAGCGCAATCAGCGTGCCGACCGTGGCCGCGAGCGGGAAGTGTTTCCAGAAATTCTTCCGTACACCGTCCATGTTGACATCCAGCATCATCACGACGAACAGGAACAGCACCATCACCGCGCCGACATACACCAGCACCAGCGTGATCGCCAGGAACTCGGCCTTCAGCAGTATCCAGACCGCAGCAGCCTGGAAGAAAGCCAGCACCAGGTACAGGGCGGCATGCACCGGGTTGCGGGCGGTGATCACCTTGAATGCCGCAAAAAGCAGCACCAAAGCGAAGACATAAAAGAGACCTGTTCTAGCGTCCATGTTCTGCAAATCTTTCTTGAGCCAGCATCAGTCTGGGGTTTCAGCGGTACTTGGCATCCACAGCGCGGTTGGCTGCAATTTCTTTTTCGTAACGGTCACCGACGGCCAGCAGCATGTCCTTGGTGAAGTACAGGTCGCCGCGTTTCTCGCCGTGGTATTCAAAAATGTGCGTTTCAACAATGGAGTCGACCGGGCAGCTTTCCTCGCAGAAGCCGCAGAAAATGCATTTGGTCAGGTCGATGTCGTAACGCGAGGTACGGCGGCTGCCGTCGTCGCGAACGTCGGACTCGATGGTGATGGCCATGGCCGGACACACCGCTTCGCAGAGCTTGCAGGCAATGCAGCGCTCCTCGCCGTTTTCATAACGGCGCAATGCGTGCAGGCCGCGAAAGCGCGGGCTCAGCGGCGTTTTTTCTTCCGGGAACTGGATCGTGATCTTGCGGCTGAACATGTACTTGCCGGTCAGGGCCATGCCCTTGAACAGCTCGGTCAGCATGAAGCTGGAGAGGAAGTCTTTGACAGAAGCGGCTGCTGACATGTTATTTCCAGATGTTGTAAGGGGTCTGCATCCAGGCCCCCACGACGACGAGCCAGACAAGCGTCACGGGAATGAAAATCTTCCAGCCCAAACGCATGATCTGGTCATAACGGAAGCGCGGGAAGGTGGCGCGCACCCAGAGGAACATGGTCACGACCACAAAGGTCTTGGCGCCCAGCCAGATCCAGCCGGGAATGAAGGACAGGAACTCGAACGGAGGCAGCCAGCCGCCGAGGAACAGGATGACGGCCAGGATGGCCACCAGCCACATGTTGGCGTACTCGGCCAGGAAGAACATGGCAAAGGACATGCCCGAGTATTCGACCATGTGGCCGGCGACGATTTCCGATTCGCCCTCGACCACGTCGAACGGGTGGCGGTTGGTTTCGGCCAGGCCGGAAATGAAATACACGACAAAAATCGGCAGCAGGGGCAACCAGTTCCAGGACAGGAAATTCATGCCGTAACCCACGCCCATGCCTTTGGCCTGGCTCATCACGATGTCGGTCATGTTCAGGCTGGCAGAAACCATCAAAACCACGACCAGGCAGAAACCCATGGCAATCTCGTAGCTGACCATCTGGGCCGAAGCACGCATCGCGCCGAGGAAAGCGTACTTGGAATTGGATGCCCAGCCCGCGATGATCACGCCATACACCTCGAGCGAGGTGACCGCCATCAGGAACAGCAGGCCGGCATTGATGTTGGCGAGCGCCACATCCGGACCGAAGGGAATGACCACCCAGGCCACCAGCGCGGGCATGATCGTCATGATGGGGCCCAGCACAAACAGGCCCTTGCTGGCCGCCGTCGGGATGATGATTTCCTTGGTCAGCAGCTTGAGCGCATCGGCAATCGGCTGCAACAGGCCAAAAGGTCCGATGCGGTTGGGGCCCAGGCGAATCTGGGTAAAGCCAATGGCCTTGCGTTCCCACAGGGTCAGGTAGGCCACACAACCCATCAGCGGGGCGACCACACAGATGATCTTGATCAGGGTCCAGATCACCGGCCATACCGTGCCGGGCCAGATGCCGCCCATCAAGCCCTGGCCGGCGTTGAAGATCGTGTCAATCATGCGGGCACTCCTTCAGTAGCCAGAGTTGCCGCGCGCGCGTCAGCCGTCAACTGCAGCGATGTCGCACGCCGCACCAGGCCGTCGAGCTGGTAGATGCTGGCAACAGCGGGGATGCCCTGCCCTGCGGCCAGCTGGACGGCCGCCGTGCTGCTGTTGTCCAGCCGCTCGGCCGGCAGCTGCGCCGACTGCGCACCTTCGATCTGCTGGAGCACTTCCTGCGAGGATTCGAAATCGAAACCAGGCAGTTCGAGCAGGTTGGCCAATACGCGCAACACCTTCCAGGCCGGGCGTGTTTCGCCCAAAGGCTTGACCACCGCGTGGAAACTCTGCACCCGGCCTTCGGCGTTGACAAAAGTCCCCGGCGTTTCGGTGAACGGGGAAATCGGCAACAGCACATCGCTGAAGTCCATGTTGGCCTTGAAGGGGCTCAGGGTCACGACCATCTGCGCGGCATTCAGCGCCGCCTTGGCCGCGGCACCTGCCGCCGAATCAAATTCAGGCTCGGTGTTGAGCAGCACAACGGCCTTGAGCTTGCCCGCCAGCATCTGCCCGGCGTCCAAACCCTCACCCGATGGCAGCGCGCCTGCGAACTGGGCACCCACGGTGTTGGCAGCCTCGCTCAGATAACCCACGCTGGCGCCGGTTTGCGTGGCTATCCAGTTGGCCAGCGTCAGCAAGCTGCCGGCATTGGCGTGATGTGCGGCGGCATTGCCCAGCAGGATCGCCTTGCGCTCACCACCCATCAGCGACGCGGCGATGGCTTTGGCGGCATCCGTCGCCTGGCCAGCCGCAGGAGCGGCGACGCCCTTGTCCGCAGCAATCGCGGCGGCGACATCAGCCAGCGCCTGCGCCCAGGCTGCAGGCTCGGCCAGCACGCTGTTGGCCACAGGCATGGCCCAGGCGTCGGCAGAGGCCAGCTCCACAGCGGAAGTGATCACGCTCAGGCCACAGCCCTTGCGAACGGCCTGGCGAATCCGCTGTGCAAACAGCGGATGGTCCTTGCGCAGGTTGGAACCCACCACCAGCACGCGCTGCAATTGCGACAGTGACGCAATCGATGTACCCAGCCAGCGCACGCCGGCCTGGGGGGTAAATTCGGCATTGCGCAGGCGGTAGTCGATGTTGCCGCTGCCCAGGCCACGCATCAGCGACGCCGCGAGGTACAGCTCTTCGAGCGTGCTGTGCGGGCTGGTCAGCGTGCCTATGCTGGCGGCGCCATGGTCGGCCTTGATCTGTTTCAGGCCGTTGGCCACGTACTCGAGTGCGGTCTGCCAGTCGACCGTCTTCCATTGCCCGCCCTGCTTGATCATCGGGCTTTTCAGACGCTCGTCACTGCCCAGCGCTTCGTAGGAAAAGCGGTCCCGGTCGGCAATCCAGCACTCGTTGATGTCTTCGTTTTCCAGCGGCACGACGCGCATGACCTGGTTGTTCTTGACCTGGACGATCAGATTGGCACCGGTGGAGTCGTGCGGGCTTACCGACTTGCGGCGCGACAGCTCCCAGGTCCGGGCGCTGTAGCGGAAAGGCTTGCTGGTCAGCGCGCCGACCGGGCAGATGTCAATCATGTTGCCCGACAGCTCGGAGTCCACCGACATGCCGACAAAGGTTTCAATCTCTGCATGCTCGCCGCGGTGCGACATGCCGAGCTCCATCACGCCGGCCACTTCCTGGCCAAACCGCACGCAACGTGTGCAGTGAATGCAGCGGCTCATCTCTTCCATGGAGATCAGCGGGCCCACGTTCTTGTGGAACACCACGCGCTTTTCTTCTTCGTAGCGCGAACCGCTGCCGCCGTAACCGACGGCCAGGTCCTGCAGCTGGCATTCGCCGCCCTGGTCGCAGATGGGGCAATCGAGCGGATGGTTGATCAGCAGGAACTCCATCACGCCCTTCTGGGCCTTGATGGCTTTGTCGCTCTTGGTGTGCACGATCATGCCCTGCGTCACCGGCGTGGCGCAGGCCGGCATCGGCTTGGGCGCCTTCTCGACGTCGACCAGGCACATGCGGCAATTGGCAGCGATGCTGAGTTTCTTGTGATAACAGAAATGCGGAATATAGGTGCCGGCCTTTTCTGCCGCATGCATCACCGTGCTGCCTTCCAGCACTTCCACTTTCTGGCCGTCGAGTTCTATTTCAACCATATGTATTTCTTTCCGCAATCAAGCTTGCAGGGAAGCCTGAACCGGGGCGGGGGAAGCGGGAGGTATTTGCGGCTTGATCATGGCCTCAAACTCGTGGCGGAAATGCTTGATCATGGCGCGCACCGGCATGGCCGCGGCGTCGCCGAGCGCGCAGATGGTACGGCCCTGGATGTTGTCGGCCACCGAGTTCAGCAAGTCCAGGTCGCTCTGGCGGCCCTGCCCCTGATGGATGCGGTCCACCATGCGCCACAGCCAGCCCGTGCCTTCGCGGCACGGCGTGCACTGGCCGCAGGACTCGTGCATGTAGAAATAGGACAGGCGCTTGAGCGACTCGACCATGCAGCGGCTGTCGTCCATCACGATCACGGCACCCGAACCCAGCATGGAGCCGGCCTTGGCGATGGAGTCGTAATCCATGGTGCATTCCATCATGATGGAAGCCGGCAGGACCGGGGCTGAAGAGCCGCCGGGAATCACCGCCTTGAGCGTGCGCCCCTTGCGAACGCCACCGGCCAGCTCGAGCAGCTTGCTGAACGGCGTACCCATGGGCACCTCGTAATTGCCGGGCAGCTCGACATCGCCAGACACCGAATAAATCTTGGTGCCGCCATTGTTGGGCTTGCCGCATTCGAGGTAAGCCTGGCCACCGTTGCGGATGATCCAGGGCACGGCCGCAAAGGTCTCGGTGTTGTTGATGGTGGTCGGCTTGCCGTACAGGCCGAAACTCGCCGGAAACGGCGGCTTGAAGCGCGGCTGGCCTTTTTTGCCCTCCAGCGATTCGAGCAAGGCAGTTTCCTCGCCACAGATGTAGGCACCGAAACCATGCGAGGCATGCAACTGGAAGCTGAAGCCGCTGCCAAGTATCTTGTCGCCGAGCAAGCCGGCGGCGCGGGCTTCTTCCAGCGCTTCTTCAAAACGCTGGTAGGTCGCGAAAATCTCACCGTGAATGTAGTTGTAGCCGACGCTGATGCCCATGGCATAAGCGGCAATGGCCATGCCTTCGATCACGCTGTGCGGGTTGTACTGCATGATGTCGCGGTCTTTGCAGGTGCCCGGCTCGCCCTCGTCCGAATTGCAAACCAGGTACTTCTGGCCGGGAAACTGGCGCGGCATGAAGCTCCACTTCAAGCCCGTCGGAAAACCCGCGCCGCCGCGGCCGCGCAGGCTGCCGGCCTTGACTTCGGCAATCACCTGATCCGGTGTCATGCCCTGGCCGTCACCCTGCGCCAGGATCTTGCGCAGCGCCTGGTAACCGCCGCGCGCTTCATAATCTTTCAGGCGCCAGTTGTTGCCGTCGAGATCGGCAAGGATTTGCGGATTGATGTGGCGGCCGTGAAAACAGGTCTGCACGCCAGTAGCGGCAAACTGCGACAGCACGTTTTGTGCGGCCGGGCTCACGGAATTCGCGGAAAGCGTCATGGTTTATTTCGCCTCTGCAGATTTGAGACCATCGATCAATTGGTCCAGCTTGTCGTTGCTCATGAAGCTGCACATGGTCAGGTCGTTGACCAGCATCACCGGGGAGTCCGCGCAGGCACCGAGGCATTCGGACTGCTGCAGGGTGAACAGGCCGTCGGCCGTGCTTTCGCCCATGGAAATACCCAGCTTCTGCTCGAGATGGTGCAGCGCCTTGGCGCCATCGCGCAACTGGCACGGCAGGTTGGTGCAGACGTTGAGTTTGTACTTGCCCACCGGACGCTGGTTGTACATGTTGTAGAAGGTGGTCACCTCGTGCACGGCGATCGGCGCCATGCCCAGGTAGTCGGCCACGATTTTTTCGCTCTCGGCACTGACAAAACCGAGCTCTTCCTGGACGATGGTGAGACAAGCCATCACGGCCGACTGCTTGCCCTCGGCCGGGTACTTGGCAACTTCGCGCGCAAAGCGCTCGAACGCCTGCGCCGACAGCGTCTGGGTGGTAGCGGGTGCTGGGGTCATGGTGGAACTCATGCGGTTTTAGCGGTCAATCTCGCCGAACACAATGTCCATGGTGCCAATCACGGCAACCGCGTCGGCAATCATGTGCCCGCGCGACATTTCGTCCATGGCGGCAAGGTGCGGGAAGCCCGGCGGGCGAATCTTCAGGCGGTAGGGTTTGTTGGCGCCGTCGCTCACGATATAGATGCCGAACTCGCCCTTGGGATGCTCCACTGCGGCATAAGCTTCGCCCTCGGGCACATGGAAGCCTTCGGTGAAGAGTTTGAAATGGTGGATCAGCTCTTCCATGTTGGACTTCATGGACTCGCGGTCAGGCGCTGCCACCTTGTGGTTGCTGGTGATCACCGGGCCGGGATTCACGCGCAGCCAGTCCACACACTGCTTGATGATGCGGTTGGACTGGCGCATCTCCTCGACGCGCACGAGGTAGCGGTCGTAACAATCGCCGGTCTTGCCGACCGGCACATCGAAGTCCATCTGGCTGTAGACGTCGTAAGGTTGCTGTTTGCGCAAGTCCCAGGCGAAACCCGAGCCACGCAGCATGGGGCCGGTAAAGCCGAGGTTGAGCGCGCGCTCGGGCGACACCACACCGACACCCACCGTACGCTGCTTCCAGATGCGGTTGTCGGTCAGCAGGGTTTCGTATTCGTCGACCAGCCGGGGGAACTTGGCGGTGAAGTCTTCAATGAAGTCCAGCAGCGAGCCCTGGCGGTTTTCGTTGAGCGCTTCGATGGCCTTGGCGTTCTTGATCTTGCTGACCTTGTACTGCGACATGGTTTCCGGCAGGTCGCGGTAAACACCACCTGGGCGGAAGTAAGCCGCATGCATGCGCGCGCCGGACACCGCTTCGTACATGTCGAACAGTGACTCGCGTTCGCGGAAGCAGTAGATCAGGATGTTCATCGCGCCGCAATCGAAACCGTGCGCGCCCAGCCACAGCAAATGGTTCAGCAGGCGGGTAATTTCCGAGAACATCACGCGGATGTACTGCGCACGCACAGGCACATCGACGCCGATCAGTTTTTCGATGGCCAGGCAATAGGCGTGCTCGTTGGACATCATCGACACATAGTCGAGACGGTCCATGTAGGGCAGCGACTGGATGTAGGTCTTGCTTTCGGCGAGCTTTTCCGTGGCCCGGTGCAGCAGGCCAATGTGCGGGTCGGCGCGCTGGATCACCTCGCCGTCGAGCTCGAGCACCAGGCGCAGCACACCATGGGCAGCCGGATGCTGGGGCCCGAAGTTGAGCGTGTAGTTTTTGATTTCAGCCATGTGGGTATATCCTGCCGGCGCCGCTTACTGGAGGCCGCCGTAGTTGTCTTCGCGGATCACGCGCGGCGTGATTTCGCGCGGCTCGATGGTGACCGGCTGGTAGATCACACGTTTCTGCTCGGGGTCGTAACGCATCTCCACATGACCCGTGGTCGGGAAATCCTTGCGGAAGGGATGGCCGATGAAACCGTAGTCGGTCAGGATGCGGCGCAGGTCGTTGTGGCCCTCGAAGATGATGCCGAACAGGTCAAAGGCCTCGCGCTCGAACCAGTTGGCCGAATTCCAGACCTCGTTGAGCGAGTCGACCACCGGAAAGTCGTCGTCATCGCAAAACACCTTCAGGCGCACACGCTGGTTCAGGCTGACCGACAACAAATGGGTGGCAACGCAAAAACGCCGGCCGTCGTAACGGCCGTCGGCGTACTCCGAATAATCGACACCACACAAATCGATCAGCTGCTCGAACCGGCAGCCCGGTGCGTCGCGCAGCACCAGCGCGGCCGCGGTGTAGTCGGATGCGCTCACCACCACGGTGACCTCGCCAACGGCGATCGTCACACGTCTGGCTTTTTCACCCAGCGCAGCGCGGAGGGTGTCTGCGAGCTGTTCGGCAGAAGCGGGATGCAGAGGACCCATCAAGCCCTCGCAATGGTGTTGGTGCGGCGGATCTTCTGCTGCAACTGGATGATGCCGTACAGCAGCGCTTCGGCCGTCGGCGGGCAGCCCGGCACATAAACGTCCACCGGCACGATGCGGTCGCAACCCCTGACCACCGAATAACTGTAGTGGTAGTAGCCACCGCCGTTGGCGCAAGATCCCATGGACAGCACCCAGCGCGGCTCGGACATCTGGTCGTACACCTTGCGCAGGGCCGGCCCCATCTTGTTGCACAGGGTGCCGGCAACAATCATCAGGTCGGACTGGCGCGGGCTCGGGCGGAACAACATGCCGAAACGGTCGATGTCGTAACGCGCGGCGCCAGCATGCATCATCTCGACCGCGCAGCAGGCCAGACCGAAGGTCATGGGCCACAGCGATCCGGTTTTGGCCCAGTTGACCACCGAGTCGTAACTCGTGGTCATGAAGCCTTCGTTGAAAACACCTTCAAGTGACATAACCGTGCCTTATTCGTGGAGCGCTGCGAACCTGTCGCGACAAACCCTCGGACCCTGTGCCTATTCCCAGTCCAGGGCGCCTTTTTTCCACTCGTAGGCAAAACCCACGACCAGAATGCCCAGGAAAACCATCATCGACCAGAAGCCCACCGCGCCAATTTCCTTGAGCGCCACGGCCCAGGGAAACAGGAAGGCAATTTCAAGGTCGAAAAGAATGAAGAGGATGGCGACGAGGTAGTAACGCACATCGAATTTCATGCGGGCATCCTCGAAAGCCTCGAAGCCGCATTCGTAAGGGGAGTTTTTTTCGCTGTCGGGCTTGTTGGGACCGAGCAGACGGCCCAGCACCTGGGGCAGAACGCCGACAGCAACGCCGACCAGAACAAACAACAGGACGGGAAGGTATTGGTCGAGGTTCATCGTCAATTCAACTTCTGCAAGCTGCTTTGCCTTGTGCCAGCATTCTGTTCAAGGTGATCAGCCTGACCCGCGCAGTCCTGATCATTGCCTGTAAGTGGTGCGGACGGCGAGACTCGAACTCGCACAGCTTTCGCCACTACCCCCTCAAGATAGCGTGTCTACCAATTTCACCACGTCCGCGGTTTTTAAGTGCCCGGATGGCATGAGGAACCTTGCGGTTTTGGCTTTCCGGGCAGTCTCAGAGTTTACCCTGAAATTGCGCCGCTCCCTGTGGAAAGCGGCGTGGTCCTGACTCTATTTCGTCGGAATTTGACCTGAGTCAGGAACACCCGGCGCAGGTGGCGCCGGAGTGGTGGCCGGTGCAGCGGGGGGCGTGGTTGTGCCAGGGATCTGGGCGGCGCCCGAAGCCGGTGTTGCGGGCGCAGGCGCCGTCAGTGTGGAGCCTTCCAGCACGCTGGTGCCGGTCTTCGGAACTGCGTTGCTGTAATAGGCCAGCGCCAGGGTGCAGGCAAAAAACACCGCGGCCAGCACCGCGGTTGTGCGCGACAGGAAGTTGGCGCTGCCGCTGGCCCCAAACAGGCTGCCCGAGCCACCGCTGCCGAAAGCAGCACCCATGTCCGCACCCTTGCCGTGCTGCACCAGGATCAGGCCAATCATGGCCAGGGCGCTAATCATCTGGATTGCCAGAATCGCTGTCACCAATACATTTCCCATATCAACTCCTAATTTAATAGCACGCTCTTCCCGTCAGACGGGGGCTGCAGCAATAATTTTCAAAAAATCCGGGGCCTTGAGCGAGGCGCCGCCTATCAGCCCGCCATCGATGTCGGCCTGGGCCAGCAGCGAAGCGGCGTTGGCAGCATTCATGCTCCCGCCGTACAGAATTTTCACGCGTGCCGCCTGGTCGGTGGCTGCCCTGAGCTGGGTCCGCAACACCGCATGCACCGCCTGCGCCTCCTCCGGCGTAGCGGTCTTGCCCGTGCCTATGGCCCAGACCGGCTCGTACGCAACAACAATCTCACTGATGCAGTGGCCATTGGTATGGATCACGGCCGCCAGCTGGCGCTTGACCACCTGCTCGGTCTGACCTGCCTCGCGTTCAGCCAGCGTTTCACCAACACACACAATCGGCGTAACACCCGCGGCCAGCGCGGCTTTGGCCTTGTCGGCCACCAGCGTGTCGGTTTCACCGTGGTACTGGCGGCGCTCGGAGTGCCCCACAATCGCGTAAGTCACATTCAACTCACGGAGCATGCGCGCAGAAACCTCACCTGTGTAAGCGCCTGCTTCGTGTGCGGAGACATCTTGAGCCCCCAGACACAACATCGGGTCGCCATTGTCGTCGCGGCTTCTGTCCTGATAGTCCTGCACTTGAACCAAGTACGGAAAAGGCACACATACCGCAATAGCACACGCAGGCCGGCTAGCCTGGATACCCGCCAATATGTCGTCCATCAACCGTTGATTGGCACCAAAACTGCCATTCATCTTCCAGTTGCCAGCAATCAACTTATTTTTCTTCATGATTTCACCAGGTCAACACGATCTTGCCGATGTGCTGGTTCGATTCCATCAGTACATGCGCCTGGGCCGCATCGGCCGCCGCGAAGGTGCTGTGGATCACCGGCTTGATCGCACCGCTGGCCAGCAAAGGCCAGACCTGCGCCTTCAGGGCTTGCGCAATCGCCGTCTTGAATTCGACAGAACGCGGGCGCAGCGTGGAGCCGGTGATGGTCAGGCGCTTGCGCAACACCAGGCCGGCGTTGAATTCGGCCTTGGTGCCGCCCTGCACCGCGATGAAGACCAGGCGGCCTTCTTCAGCCAGGCAGCCGATCTCGCGCGCCACATAACTGCCGGCGACCATGTCGAGGATCACGTTCACGCCCTTGCCGGCGGTCAGCGTCTTGACCTCCTCGGCAAAATCGGCGGTCTTGTAGTTGATGGCGTGGTCGGCCCCGAGCTTCAGGCAGGCGGCGCACTTGTCGTCGCTACCGGCCGTCACGATCACCGTGGCGCCCAGGGCTTTGGCCATCTGGATTGCCGTCACACCGATGCCGCTGGAGCCGCCCTGGATCAGCAGCGTCTCGCCCTTTTGCAGGCGGGCGCGGTCGAACACATTGCTCCAGACCGTGAAAAAGGTTTCCGGCAGGGAAGCGGCTTCGATGTCGCTGAAGCCTTCCGGCACCGGCAGACACTGGCCGACCGGTGCCACGCACAGTTCGGCATAACCGCCACCGGCGACGAGCGCGCAAACGCGCTCGCCCACCTTCAGGCCGGCTTGCGCCATGGCGGCGGCATCACCGCCGACAATCGTCCCCGCCACTTCCAGCCCCGGAATGTCCGAGACGCCCGGTGGCACCGGGTAGTTGCCGGTTCGTTGCAGCACATCCGGCCGGTTCACACCGGAGGCCGCCACACGGATCAGCACCTCGCCCACGCCGGCGACCGGATCGGGCCGCTCGCCCAGGCGCAACACGTCCGGTGCGCCATAGGATGTGATTTCAACTGCTTTCATGAAGAACTTTTGAAGGTTTTATCGCTGCAGCCCTTGTGGAACAAGCGCAGGCAGCTACAAAATCAATAGCGTTTCAACCCTGGTCCTGGCCCTGGGCAGGACGGTCCAGCAGCACCTTCATGGACAGCTTGACGCGGCCTTTTTCGTCGGTTTCCAGAACCTTGACCTTGACGATCTGGCCTTCGCTCAGGTAGTCGGTCACGCGTTCGACGCGTTCGTGGGCGATCTGGCTGATGTGCAGCAGGCCGTCCTTGCCGGGCATCAGGTTGACCAGGGCACCGAAGTCCAGGATCTTGGTGATCGCGCCTTCGTAGACCTTGCCGATTTCGACTTCGGCGGTGATCTCGGCGATGCGGCGCTTGGCTTCGTCCGCCTTGGCGCTGTCGTTCGAAGCGATGGTGATGGTGCCGTCTTCCTCGATGTTGATCTGCGTGCCGGTTTCTTCGGTCAGCGCGCGGATCACGGCGCCGCCCTTGCCGATCACGTCGCGGATCTTCTCGGGGTTGATCTTCATGACATACAGGCGCGGGGCGAAGTCGGAGACCTCCGCCTTGGCTTCGCCCATGGCTTCCTGCATCTTGCCGAGGATGTGCATGCGGGCTTCCTTGGCCTGTGCCAGCGCGACCTGCATGATTTCCTTGGTGATGCCCTGGATCTTGATGTCCATCTGCAGCGCGGTGATGCCGGCGGTGGTGCCTGCCACCTTGAAGTCCATGTCACCGAGGTGATCTTCGTCGCCCAGGATGTCGGTCAGCACCGCAAAACGGTTGTCTTCCTTGATCAGGCCCATGGCGATGCCGGCCACGTGGGCTTTCATCGGCACGCCGGCGTCCATCAGCGACAGGCAGCCGCCGCAGACCGAAGCCATCGACGAGGACCCGTTGGATTCGGTGATTTCAGACACCACACGCATGGTGTACGGGAATTCTTCCTTGGTCGGCAGCACCGCGATCAGCGCGCGCTTGGCGAGGCGGCCATGGCCGATTTCGCGGCGCTTTGGCGAACCCACGCGGCCGGTTTCGCCGGTGGCGAACGGAGGCATGTTGTAGTGCAGCATGAAGCGGTCTTCGTAGTCGCCCGACAAGGCGTCGATGCGCTGCGCGTCGCGCTCGGTACCCAGCGTGGTCACGACCAGCGCCTGGGTCTCGCCGCGCGTGAACAGCGCGGAGCCGTGGGTGCGCGGCAACACGCTGTTGCGGATTTCAATCGCGCGAACGGTGCGGGTGTCGCGGCCGTCGATGCGCGGCTCGCCGGCCAGGATCTGGCTGCGGACGATTTTGGCTTCGATGTCGAACAGCATGCCTTCAACAGCCACGCTGTCAAACGCCGTGCCGTCGGCCTTCAGGGCGGCCAAAACTTCGGAAGTCACGACGCGGCAAGCCTGGGTGCGCGCCTGCTTGGCACGGATCTGGTAAGCGGCCTGCAGCTTGACGCCGGCCAGTTCGTTGACACGGGCGATCAGCGGCTCGTCCTTGGCCGGTGCCTGCCAGGCCCAGACCGGCTTGCCGGCGTCACGAACGAGTTCGTGGATCGCGTTGATCGCGATATTGCCCTGCTCATGACCGAACACCACGGCGCCGAGCATGATTTCTTCGGACAGTTGCTGGGCTTCGGACTCGACCATCAGCACGGCGGCTTCGGTACCGGCCACGACCAGGTCCATCTGCGAATCCTTCAGCTGGGTCTTGCCGGGGTTCAGCACATACTCGCCATTGATGTAGGCCACGCGCGCGGCGCCGATCGGGCCATTGAACGGGATGCCGGAGATCGACAGTGCGGCACTGGAGGCGATCAGCGCAGGGATGTCGCCTTCGACTTCGGGGTTCAGCGACAGCACATGGATCACCACCTGCACTTCGTTGAAGAAACCTTCAGGAAACAGCGGGCGGATCGGGCGGTCGATCAGGCGCGAGGTCAGGGTTTCGAACTCGCTGGGGCGGCCTTCACGCTTGAAGAAGCTGCCGGGAATGCGGCCAGCGGCATAGGTCTTCTCGAGATAGTCGACGGTCAGCGGGAAAAAGTCCTGGCCGGGCTTGGCGTCGGCCTTGGCAACCACGGTGGCCAGCACCACGGTGCCGTCCATGTCGACGATCACAGCGCCGCCGGACTGGCGCGCGATTTCGCCGGTTTCCATCGTGACCTTGTGCTGGCCCCACTGGAAAGACTTGGTGACTTTGTTGAAAATGCTCATGTTTTTCTCCACTAGTTTTCAAGCACTTGAGGCAGTGCAGGAGGCCCGGAGTGGTGGCTGGCAGAACACGATGCCATTCCACAAAATGCCTGCGCTCAGGGCTTTTCTTGTGGAATGACACAGCGCGTGATCGTTTTGCCTTGCTCCGAAGTCAATCATCGGCGCCTGCGGCGCTTCTGAAATGGGTTGTTATGTTTTCAAAGTGCAAAACGCCTGAGCTAGTGAACTAACTCAGGCGTTTTCTGTTGGGTCTACCGCTTACTTACGCAGGCCAAGTTTGGCAATCAGCGCAACATAACGGGCCGCGTCCTTGGACTTCAGGTAGTCCAGCAGCTTGCGGCGGCGGCTCACCATGCGCAGCAGGCCACGGCGGCCGTGGTGGTCTTTCGCATGGGTTTTGAAATGGGGCATCAATTCATTGATGCGGCCGGTCAACAGGGCGACCTGGACTTCCGGGCTGCCGGTGTCGCCGGCAGCGCGTGCGTTGGCCTGGACAATCTCGGCCTTGATGGATTTTTCGATCATGGATATTCCTTGTGTAACTTGCGAGCGGCGCAGTGTTCCCGAAGTGGGAGTTGACCGGTGCCGTCGTGTTCTGCAGCAAGCGCCTCGAGAGAGATGCCCGCTTTTTATGCAGAGCCTTGGATTATAGCCCAGAAGCCCGGCGGCATCAGCTCCGCGCCAGCCAGCCCCTCAGGCGGTCTACCCCCTCGCGCAGCCGCGCCGGGTCCTGGCTGGCGAAACACCAGCGCAACCAGCCCTGCATGGCCGGCGAGCGGTCGGCGCTGAAGGCATCACCGGGTGCCAGCCCCAGACCGGCCTCCACCACCAGCCGTTTGGCCGTCACAAAAGCATCGCCCTGCCCGGCCAGCCTGAAAAAGGCATACATGCCGCCCGGCGCGGCGGCCAGCTCGACGCCCGGCAGCGCCTGCAGCAGCGGCACCAGGGTGTCGCGGCAGCTTTTCAGGTGGGCCACGACCTGGGGCGTGACCTCGTCCGTGCGCTGCAGCGCCACCACGCCGGCGCGCTGGATGAACACCGGCGCGCAGGAGGTGTTGAACTCGATCAGCTTGCCCATCTGGGTGGTGAAGGCCGCCGGCAGCACCAGCCAGCCCAGCCGCCAGCCGGTCATCAAAAAGCTCTTGGAGAAGCTGTGCGCAACCATCAGCCGGTCATCCGGCAGCGCAATGTCGAGAAAGCTCGGTGCGCAGCCATTGGGGCTGGCTTCAAAGTAGAGGCGTTCGTACACCTCATCCGCCAGGATCCAGGTCCCGGTCTGGCGGCAATGCGCCAGCAGGACTTCCTGCTCGGCGCGGCTCAGGGTCCAGCCGGTGGGATTGTTGGGCGAATTGACGATCAGCAATTTTGTCCGGGATGTCACAGCCGCCAGCAATTGAGCCATGTCGAGTTGCCAGCGGCCGGCAACCGGCTTCAGGCTGACGCAACGCACGCGCGCACCCATGATGGCCGGCTGCGCGGTCAGGTTGGGCCAGACCGGGGTGACCGCGACCACCTCGTCACCGGCATCCACCACCGCCTGTACAGCGAGCATCAGTGCATTGACCCCGCCCGAGGTGACGGCAATCCTGTCGGCCCCCACAGGCGCGGCGCCTTCGCAGCGCAGGCCGCTGCAATAGGCCGCAATCGCTTCGCGCAATTCGGCCAGACCGAGGTTGTGGGCGTAAAAGGTTTCGCCCTCGCTGAGCGAGCGTGCAGCCGCTTCGCGGATAAAGGCCGGCGTGACCTCATCGCTTTCGCCAAACCAGAACTTGAGCACATCGCTGCGGCCCATGCCGGCGTTGGCGACCTGGCGGATCAGGGACTCTTCGAGATCGAGAACAACTTGTCGCATGGGTCAGGGCCTCTTGAAAACTGCGCCTCAGGGGCGCGTCATCCTGCAGGTGTGCGGCTGCTCGGCGCGCGCCGCCGCGATGCTCTTGATCACGCGAAAGCCGTAGCCCGAGCCCTCGACGTCAAAACGCACACCCGGCGTGCCCTGTTTGTCCATCACCGCAACCAGCAGGGGTTGCTGGAACTGGTGGTCGGCACTGCGCATCACCGCCTGGTGGCCGGCAAACTGCACCGAGGCCTTTTCGAGCTGTGCTGCGAGTGCAGCGGCTTCGGTCGTGCCGGCCTTCTCGATGCTCTGCACCAGCGCCTCCACCATCAGCTGCATGCGCATGTGCACATAGTCATCCTGGGGCTTGGGGAAGCGCTGGCGAAAGGACTGGTAAAAGGCCTCGGACTGCGCGCTGGCAGCGTTCGGGAACCAGTCAGCCACCGCGATCACCTTGCCGACACCGGCATCGCCGAGCGCTGCCGGCACGCCGAGGGCATTGCCGTAAAAGGTGTAGAACTTGCCCTCGAAGCCGGCCTCGCGGGCGGCCTTGACCAGCAGGGTCAGGTCGTTGCCCCAGTTGCCGGTCAGCACGGCCTGCGCGCCGCTGGCCTTGATCTTGGCGACATAGGGCAGGAAGTCCTTGACCCGGCCCATGGGATGCAGTTCGTCACCGGCGATCTGCACATCCGGCCGCTGCAGGCCCAGTTGCTTGCGGGCTTCCCGCAGCACGGCCTGGCCGAAGCTGTAGTCCTGACCGATCAGGTAAATGCTTTTGAGCGACTTGTCGTCCTTGAGCACGTCCATCAAGGCGGCCATGCGCATGTCGGCATGCGCATCAAAACGGAAGTGCCAGTAGCTGCACTTCTCGTTGGTCAGCACCGGATCCACCGCCGAGTAGTTCATGAACAGCACGCGGCGTGCGGGCTCCCTGTCGTTGTGTTTGTTGATGGCATCGATCAGCGCGGCAGCGGTGGAAGACGAATTGCCCTGTGCCACCAGCGTGATGCCGTCGTCCAGGGCCGAGCGCAGCGCCGACAAGGCCTCCTCGTTCTGGCCCTTGCTGTCGTAACGCTCGAAGACCAGCGGGCGGTTGCCACCGGGCAGCTTGATGCCGCCGCGCGCATTGACCCGTTCGGCCGCCCAGGCCAGGTTACGAAACACGGCTTCGCCGGTGT
>CALRTF020000059.1:0-17145 GCA_943370985.1 Paenacidovorax caeni | reverse complement strand
CGCAGCCTCATGCATTTAATTTATAACCACTCAGGGTTGCTACCTAGAGGCAGCTGGCCTCAGGCCGCAGGCCCCGGTCGCGTTTTGGCCACCGCTTTGGGTGCGGTCTGGCTTTCGAGGTAGGCCCAGAGCGCCTGCGCCGGGTTCTTGGCCGCCGCCTTGGTGGTCGGCCGCTCGCGGTAAACGCGCAAATCCATGGTCATCTCCAGCCCCGGGCCGGCGCTGACCAGTTTTTTCACGCGCAACTCCTTCTTGACGGCGCTGAAGGGCAAAAAGGCGATGCCGTGGCCCTCAAGCGCCATGGCTTTGAGGCCTTCGGCCATGTCGGTTTCATACACCCGGTCGAGGTGGATGGCGGTGCTGGATTGCTTGAGGATCAGGTCCACCACCCGGCCGAGGTAGGCGCCCGGCGCATAACCGAGGTAGGGCAGCGGCTGGCCGGCGCGTCCCGGCAGCCGGTACAGCGGCGCGCCGTCGGCATCGGCCTTGACAAAAGGCGCCAGCACCTCCTGGCCCAGGCTGATCATTTCGTAGCGGTCGGCGTCGAGCTGGAAGGGCTGTGAATCGTGGTGGTAGGCGATCAGCAAATCGCAGCTGCCCTCGACCAGGCGCAGCACCGCGTCGTGCACATTGAGCGCGATCAGCCGGCTCTTGATCGGACCGAACTTCTCGCGCAGGCTGCTGACCCAGGCCGGGAAAAAGGTGAACGCCAGCGAATGCGGCACCGCGAATTCGATCACGTCCTGCCCCGCCGAGTTGTGCCCGCGCAGCATGGCGCGCGTCGATTGCAGGCCCTGCAGCATTTCCAGCGACTGGCTGTACAGGGTCTCGCCGGCCGGCGTGAGCCGCGTCGGGTAGGAGCTGCGGTCCACCAGGTCGGTGCCGGCCCAGGCTTCGAGCGCCTGGATGCGCCGCGAAAACGCAGGCTGCGTCACATGCCGCAGCGTCGCCGAACGGCTGAAACTGCGCGTTTCAGCGAGACTGACAAAATCTTCCAGCCATTTGGTTTCCATGACCTAGCGACCCCGGTTGGACACGCCCGAGTGGGCTGTCATGGCGTGCGCTGGCAAGGCGCGACGAGGCAGCAGGCACCTGCCTGCAAGGAGGAGCAACGCCGCCAGCGTGCGCCAGGGCGTCTCAATCGGGCGTGTAGCGCTTTCAACACCCCGGCAACGGTGTTCAAAGTCACGGGCGCTTATGCTCATGAAAACTCCAAAAAGACATCAGGCGGTCAAACGTGGCCGCCAGGTCTGAGATTATGAGAGTTGGCAAGCATTTGTATCTACGGATATCCCGCAGGGGTCACCACTGGCCGAGGCTCGCAGACCGCTGGCTGCTATTTTTTTGATAGCTATCCGCCCCCGCTGGCCGGGGGCTGGATGCCGAAAACATCTGCGGTTTATTCGGAACTCTGCTGCAGCGCCCACATGGCCGCATAACGCCCGCCCAGGGCCAGCAAGGCCGCGTGTGTGCCGCGTTCGATGATCCGGCCGGCGTCCATCACCAGGATTTCATGCGCATCGACCACGGTGGACAGGCGGTGCGCCACCACCAGCGTGGTCTTGTTTTCGGCGATGCTGCGCAACTCGGCCTGGATCGCGCGTTCATTGGCCGAGTCCAGCGCCGAGGTGGCCTCGTCAAAAATCATGACCGGCGGGTTCTTCAGCAGCGTGCGCGCGATCGCCACGCGCTGCTTCTCGCCGCCGGAGAGCTTCAGGCCGCGCTCTCCGACCATGGTGGCATAAGCGGCCGGCGTGGACATGATGAAGTCGTGGATGCGCGCGGCGCGTGCGGCTTCTTCCACCTGGGCGCGGCTGGCGCCGGGCTGGCCGTAGGCAATGTTGTATTCGACCGTGTCGTTGAACAGCACGGTGTCCTGCGGCACGATGCCTATCGCCTGGCGCAGGCTGGACTGCGTCACCTCGCGGATGTCCTGGCCGGCGATGGTGATGCGGCCCGCCTCCGCGGCAGGACTGCCCGGAACGCCCACGTCGTAGAAGCGGAACAGCAGGCGCGCCAGCGTGGACTTGCCGGCGCCCGACGCACCGACCACGGCCACGGTCTTGCCGGGCGGGATCTCGAAGCTGATGTTGTGCAGGATGGGCCGCGAGGCCTCGTAGGCAAAGCTGACGTTTTCAAAACGCAGCGCCGGCGAGGCCTGCAGGACCAGCGGCTGCGCGCCCGGCTGGTCGGCGATCTCGCGCTCCTTTTCCATCAGCGTGAACATCTTGGACAGGTCGGTCAGGCTTTGTTTGATCTCGCGGTACAGCACGCCCAGAAAACCCAGCGGGATGTAGAGCTGGATCATGAAGGCATTGACCATCACCAGGTCGCCCAGCGTCATGCGGCCATCGACCACGCCCTGGGTCGCGCGCCAGAGCATGGCCACCAGGCCGGCGGCGATGATCAGTTGCTGGCCGGTGTTGAGCAGGCTCAGCGTGGTCTGGCTCTTGACGGCCGCGCGCCGGTAACGCTGGAGGTTCTCGTCGTAACGCCTGGCCTCGAAGTCCTCGTTGTTGAAGTACTTGACGGTTTCGTAGTTGAGCAGCGAGTCAATGGCGCGGCTGTGCGCCGAGGAGTCGAGCTCGTTCATTTCCTTGCGGAACTTGGTGCGCCATTCGGTCACCGTCACGGTGAAGGTGATGTAGAACACCAGCGCGATGATGGTGATGCCGGCAAACCAGACGTCGAACTTGACTGCCAGCAGCGTCAGCACCAGCGTGACCTCGATCAGCGTCGGGATGATGCTGTACAGCGAGTACGAGATCAGCGAATGCACACCGCGCGTGCCGCGCTCGATGTCGCGTGTCATGCCGCCGGTCTGGCGCTCAAGGTGAAAACGCAGGCTCAGCGCGTGCAGATGCCGGAACACCTCGAGAGAAATGCGTCGCGCCGCGCCTTCGGTGGCCTTGGCGAACACCAGCTCGCGCAATTCGGTGAACAGCGAGGTTGACAGGCGCAACAAGCCATAGCCGACCAGCAACGCGGCGGGAACGACGAGCACGGCCTGAACGTCGCCCGGCTTGAAGCTCATCGCGTCGACCAGGTTTTTCAGCAGCAGCGGCACGCCGACGTTGGCCACCTTGGCGCCGACCATGAACAGCAGCGCCGCCAGCACCCGCCATTTGTAGTCCCACAGATAGGGAAACAGGCGCTTGAGCGTGGCCCAGTCGGAGCGTTGGATGTCGGGGGTGGGGGCTGCGCCGGGCGCTTTGGGCGCTTCGGCGGCGGGGGCGTAAGAGCGCATCGTAGACAATTGTCCTGTTGTTTTAAATTTCCACCACCGATTGTGCCTATGTCCATCGAATCCAGCCTTCCCCATGACCCCCTGAGCGTCAAGCTGCCGCTGGACAAGGAGCTGGTGCTCAAGGTCATCCCCATGCCGGCGGACTGCAATGCCAACGGCGACATCTTCGGCGGCTGGGTCATGGCCCAGGTCGACCTGGCCGGCTCGGTGATCCCGGCGCGTTACGCCGAGGGCCGCATGGCCACGGTGGCGGTCAACGAGTTCATCTTCAAGCAGCCGGTGCGGGTCGGCGACATCCTGTCCTTCTACTCCGAGCTCACGCGTATAGGCCGGACCTCGATGACGGTCAAGGTCGAGGTGTATGCCGAGCGTTTCCGCTCCCAGGGGCGCTACATCAAGGTCACCGAGGCCAGCGTCACCTATGTCGCGATCGACGATGCCGGCCAGCCGCGGCCGGTGCCGCCGTCTTCGCTGCCGCGGCCGCAATAAGCGCTCTGTTTTTGATAGCTGCCTGCCCCCGCCGGACGGGGGCTACAGGCCGATTTGGCACCTAAAACTTGCCGTGGCGGCCCTGCCCGCCGGCAAACCGCGCCGCGCCCTGCAGGCCCTCGCCCAGGCATTCGCGGCCGCGGTCCCATTCCTGCTTGAGCGCCTGCGGCAAGGGCAAGTCCGACTGCACATAAGCACTCAGGCGGTCAGCCCGCATGGTTTTCTGCGGAAAGGCCGCCAGCTGGCGCGCCAGCCCCAGCGCCGCCTCGCGCGCCGTGCCGCGCGGCACGACCCGGTTGCACAGCCCCATCTGCAAGGCCTCGGCCGCCTCGACCTTGCGGCCGGTCAGGATCAGGTCCATCGCATGGCCCAAACCGATCAGGCGCGGCAATCGGACCGTGCCGCCGTCGATCAGCGGCACGCCAAAGCGCCGGCAGTAGACGCCGAAATAGGCGTCCTCCTCCATCACCCGCATGTCGCACCAGAGCGCCAGTTCCATGCCGCCGGCGACAGCCGCGCCGCTGACGGCGGCGATCACGGGTTTGGACAGCAGCAGGCGCGACGGGCCCCATGGGACCGGCCGGCTGCTTGTCCTCTGCCGCAAAATCGAGATCTGCAAACACCGGCGCATCACCCCCTTGTGCCTCTCGCAACAGGTTTGCACCGAACTGCAAATCCCAGCCGGCGCAGAAGTGGCCGTTCGCGCCGTGGAATACCGCGACCTTCGCGCTGTCATCGGCATCGAAGGCCAGAAACGCTTCATACAGTTCACGCGCATGCGCGCTGTCCACCGCATTGCGCACATCGGGGCGGTCCAGCGTGATGAGTGTGATGTCGCCGTCTTTTTCAATATGAACACTCATTGCGCATCTCCCCACCAGGCTACACGCGGCGCCGCGCGGCAGGCGGCGAGTTCATCGTCACTGACATGGATTTCCATGCGCAGCAGGGCCGCCCCCATGGACTTGCCGAGGTTGTCCAGGCGCAGGTTGCGCGCCCCGCCGCCTTGCAAGGCGTCGTGCAGCACCAGTTTGATCGCCAGGATGTTGGGCAGGTACCAGCACTCGACCTGGCCCGGCAGCCAGGGCGCGAAGTGCGCCTGCACCCGCTGCGCCGTGAGCTCGCGCGCCAGCACCGCATACCCTGGCGCATTCCAGGCGAACAGGCCGAAGTCCACCCAGTCGGCCTTGTCGCCGCTGCGCGCATGGGCCAGCTCGGCCAGCCGAATTTTTTGCACGGGCGCATTCATGTCTGCAAGATCTCCACGCGCGTGCGCGACTCGACCGCCGCCCTGTCCATCAGTGCCGGCCAGATGCCCAGCAATTCGCTGCTGTTGTGCAGGCCGGAAAAGCCGCAGGTATAGGCCGGCCCGCTCAGCGCCATCCAGGGAAACAGCCGGCCGAATCCGTCGGCGGCTTTTTTGTCCTGCGTGCGCAGCACCAGACGCACCCAGACCTCGTTCAGCTCCGCCAGCGCCGCGGCGTCGGGCAAAGGCGCCAGCGTGCCGTGCGCCGAGTTCAAGCCCGGGAATTCGACAAACAGCGCCTCGTGGGGCACGGCCTTGTCGGCCAGTTGCGCCTTGACCATCTCGACCGCGGCCAGCGCCTTGTCATGCGCATCCGGCCAGCTGAAGCCCCAGGTCACTTCGGCCTTGAAGCCGTCGCGGTAACCGCCGACGACCTTGAGTTGCGCCGGTCGCGGGTGGCCGGTGGCGCCCGTCATGGCGACCCGGTCCTGGCCCAGATCCTCCAGATGCAGCGTGGACAGGTCCAGCACCACGTCGGGCGAGACATAGGCCTGCGGGTTGTGCACCTCGTACAGCAGTTGCTGGCGCACCGTGTCGAAGTTGATGCGCCCGCCGGTGCCCGGCGCCTTGGTGATGAGCGCGCTGCCGTCCTCGCCGACCTCCGCGATCGGGTAACCGATGTGGGCCAGATCGGGGATGTCCTTCCAGGCCCCCAAGCTGCCGAAGTTGCCGCCGCTGCCCTGCCCCGAACATTCGAGCAGGTGCCCGACGGCCAGGCCCTGCGCCAGCCGGTCCAGGTCGGCCTGCGATGCGGGGTGCTCATCCCCGAGATTCCAGTTGAACTCGTGCACCAGGGGCCCGAGAAACAGCGCGGCATCGGCGACACGGCCGGTGATCACGATGTCGGCGCCCTGCTGCAATGCGGAGACGATGGGACGCGCCCCCAGGTAGGCATTGGCAAACACCATGCGATCGCCTACCGCCGCAAACGGCGCGCCGCTGAACATGTGCGCCGGCGCCAGCCCTCGGACCTGTTGCAGCACCTCATCACCTGTCACCACGGCGACGCGCGCCGACCATCCTTTGGCCGAAAAAGCGGCCCGGACGGCGGCTGCCGCACCGGCCGGGTTGAGCCCGCCGGCGTTGCAGATGAAGCGTACTTTTCGCTGCGCCATGGCCGGCCACAAAGACATCAGCATGGGTACCACATCCCTCGCGTAGCCGAGGGAAAGGTCGCGTTGCAAGTCCTTCTGCAGGATGGCCAGCGTGAGTTCCGCGAGATGGTCGCTGGCGATGTACTGGACGCCGCCTTTTTCGATGCTGGCAAGCACCGGCTCCCACGCGTCTCCGTAGAAACCCAGCCCGGCACCAATCCGGATTGATTTTTTCATTGAATGCTGCCCATGATCAATCCCGTCCCATCCCGAGCCCCGGGACAACGCGGTTCCCGTCGCTTCCGGCTACTGCTTATTTTTACCAAGCATGTGCTTTGTAAAAATTTATTGTGGAGTAAAAGTGCAGTTATTGCAATTGATCATCAGCGGCATCGCGCAAGGCTGCATCTACGGGCTGATTGCCCTGGGTTTCGTGCTCATCTACAAGGCCACCGAGACGGTGAGTTTCGCCCAGGGCGAACTCATGATGCTGGGCGCCTTTGGCGGGCTGGCGTGCATGACCATGCTGGGTTTCCCCTTCTGGCTGTCCATCCTGAGCGCCATCGCCGGCATGGCCCTGTTTGGCGTGCTGCTCGAACGCGTGGTGATACGGCCCATCCTGGGCCAGCCGGCTTTTTCCATCGTGATGCTGACCATTGGCGTCGGTTATGTGGCGCGCGGGCTGATCACCATGATTCCCGGCATAGGCACCGAGACGCATACCCTGCCGGTACCCTACAAGGACATGATCTGGCAGATCGGCGGTGACGCGAATGCAAAGGGCGCCCTGATCCTCAATGTCGAACAAATGGCCGTCATCGGCAGCACGGCGGTGTTGTGTCTGGTGCTGTTTGCCCTGTTCAAGTACAGCAAGCTGGGCATTGCGATGCAGGCGTCTTCGCAGAACCAGCTGGCCGCCTACTACATGGGCATCCCGGTCAAGCGGCTCAACGGCCTGGTCTGGGGCCTGGCCGCCGCAGTCGCCGCGATTGCCGGCCTGCTGCTCGCGCCGATCACCTTTGTGCACGCCAACATGGGCTTCATCGGCCTGAAAGCCTTTCCGGCCGCCGTGGTCGGCGGCTTCGGCAGCCTGCCCGGCGCGATTGTCGGCGGCCTGGTCATCGGCATCGTCGAATCGCTGGCAGGCTTTTACGCCCCGGACGGCATCAAGGACATCGCCGCCTACGTGGTGGTGCTGATCATGCTGATGGTCAAACCGAACGGGCTGTTCGGCGAAAAACTAAGAAAAAAAGTATGACCAAAAGACAAGGCAACGCGTACCAGACAGTAATGCCAAGTCACCGCGGAACCGGCTTCGCCGGGCCGCAGGTGGCGCCCCCTGAGGGGGAGGCGCCGAAGGCGCTTCGGGGGGGAGCTTACTCATGAGATTCATATTCAAGACTGACTACGGACAGGACATCAAGCTGGCCAAACACGGCGGCCATGTCTTCTGGTACAGCGCACTGGTGCTGCTTCTGGTGGCTGCGCCCTGGCTGTTCGCCGAATACTGGCTGGCCCAGCTGACCTTCATCCTGATTTATTCGATCGCCGGCCTGGGCCTGATGCTGCTGGCCGGATTCACCGGCCTGTTCTCGCTGGGGCACGCGGCTTTTCTCGGCGTCGGCGCCTACACCCAGGCGGTGATGACCAGCGCCGGTGTACCGTTTCCGATTGCGCTCGCCTGTGCCGCCGGGCTGTCGGCTGCCGTGGGGCTGGTCGTCGGCCTGCCGGCCCTGCGCGTCAAGGGCATTTACCTCGGCATCGCCACCCTGTCCTTCGGTTTCATCGTCGAGGAAGTCTTCGCGCGCTGGGAAAAAGTCACCGGCGGCAACGCCGGCATCCACATCAAGGCGCCCGACATCTTCGGCTGGAAGCTGGGCAGCGGGGAGGAGTTCTACTTTCTGTGCCTGGTGATTGCCATTGGCGCGACGCTGGCGATTCTCAACCTGCTGCGCTCGCCGACGGGACGCGCCTTCGTCGCGATTCGCGATTCCGAAATTTCGGCGCAGAGCATGGGCATCCACCTGGCGCGCTACAAAACCCTGTCCTTCGCGCTGTCGGCCGCGCTGGCCGGTATTGCCGGCGCGCTCTACGCCCACAAGCTGCAGTTCATCTCGCCCGAGCAGTTCAACATCCTGCAGTCGATCGACCTGTTGCTGATGATTGTGGTCGGTGGCCTGGGCTCGGTGCACGGGGCTTTCCTCGGCGCCATTTTCCTGATCTCGATGCCGCAGGCGATTGCGCTGATCAAGGATTACCTGCCGGCCTTCATCGGGCAGGCGCCGGGCCTGCAGGGCCTGGTCTACGGCCTGGTGCTGATTGGTTTTGTGCTGTTTGAACCGCTGGGGCTCTACGGGCGCTGGCTGAAGATCCGCACCTACCTGCAGACCTTCCCCTTCTACCGCAAAGGCATGTTCAAGCGCCAGAAATCTTTCCAGAAATCGGACAGGTTGAAATGATGAGTGACATCCTTCTCTCAGCCAAAAATCTCAGCGTCCGCTTCGGCGGCGTGCTGGCCGTCAACAATGTCAGCTTCGATGTGAAGCAGGGCGAGGTCTTCACCCTGATCGGTCCCAACGGCGCCGGCAAGACGACGGTGTTCAACCTGATCAGCCGCATCTACACGCCGACCTCGGGCGAGATCGACTACCTGGGCCAACAACTGACGGACCAGCCGCCGCACAAGATCGCCGCGCTGGGCATTGCGCGCACCTTCCAGAACATCGAGCTGTTCGAACATGCCACCGTGCTGCACAACCTGCTGATCGGCCGGCATACGCACCGGCAGACCGGCTTGTGGAGCGAAATCTTCTTTACGAAGAAAACGCGTGAGGCCGAAATCCAGGCACGCGAGAAGGCCGAGCAGATCATCGACCTGCTGGACCTGCAGCACCACCGCGATTCCTATGTGGCCGGGCTGCCCTATGGCGTGCGCAAGGTGGTGGAGCTGGCGCGTGCGCTGTGCACCGAACCGAAGCTGCTGCTGCTGGACGAGCCTTCCTCGGGGCTCAATGTGGAGGAAACCGACGACATGGCCTTCTGGATCCAGGACATCAAGAACGAACTGGGCATCACCGTGCTGATGGTGGAACACGACATGTCGCTGGTGTCCAAGGTCTCCGACCGCGTGCTGGCCATGAACCAGGGCGAGGTGCTGGCCATGGGCACGCCGCGCGAGGTGCAGACCGACCCCGGCGTGATCGAGGCCTATCTCGGCTCGATCGACGATGTGTCCTCGCTGCGGCGCGAACACAAGTCGGCGGTCCTGCGAAGCGGGGTGGACGCATGAGCGCCGTACCCCCACCGGTGAGCGACCAGCCCGTGCTCAAACTGCTCAACGTGGAGAGTTCCTACGGGCCGATCAAGGCGATCCGCGGCGTCAGCCTGCAGGTGCGCCGCGGTGAAATCGCCACCGTGCTGGGCTCCAATGGCGCGGGCAAGACCACCATCCTGAAAACCATCTCGGGCATCATCGATCCGCGCAAGGGCTCGATTGAATTCAAGGGCGGCAACATCACCGCCCAGGACCCGGCCTACATCGTGCAGCAGGGCCTGAGCCATGTGCCCGAGGGCCGCGAGGTGTTCCCGCTGCTGAGCGTGCGCGACAACCTGATGATGGGCGCCTACACCCGCAAGGACAGCGACGGCATCGCCAGGGACATGGAAGCGGTGTACAGCTACTTCCCCATCCTGCGCGAACGGGCGCTGCAGGATGCCGGCCTGCTGTCGGGCGGCCAGCAGCAGATGCTGTCGATCTCGCGCGCGCTGATGGCCTCGCCCGACCTGATCCTGCTGGACGAACCCAGCCTGGGCCTGAGCCCCAAGCTGACCAAGGAAATTTTCGAGATCGTGGTGCGCATCAACCGCGAACGCGGCACCACGATTTTGCTGGTCGAGCAAAACGCCAACATGGCCCTGAACGCCTCCGACTACGGCTATGTGCTGGAAAACGGCCGCATCGTGATGGAAGACACCTGCGCCCGCCTGCGCGAGAAGGAAGACATCAAGGAGTTCTACCTCGGCATGAAGGAAGACGGCGTGCGCAGTGAACGGCGCTGGAAAAAAAAGAAAACCTGGCGTTGAAGAAGATGTATTCCAGAGCCAAATCCACTTTCTTGTGTCATTGCGGACTTGATCCGCAATCCATCTCCTTCGACCACCCATTGCGAGCGCGGCATGGATCCCGGATCAGGTCCGGGATGACAGCCCAGCCGGCCCGGCGGAGAAACGTATGAGCAACCTCTGGGACCTCTCCCACATCCAGCCCGAAACCCGCGTGGTACTCGACGGCGACACCATTCCCGAACTGTTCTGGAACGGCGTGGCGCAGCGCCAGGACAAAGTCTGGATGCGGCAGAAAAAACTCGGCATCTGGCGCAGCTGGTCCTGGAACCAGACCGGCGAAGCCGTGCGCGAAATTGCCGGCGGCCTGATCAGCCTGGGTTTTGCACCCGGTGAATGCGCCTCCATTCTCTCGAACACCGTGATCGAATGGGTGCTGGCCGACCTCGCCGTGCTCAGCTGCGGCGGCGTCGCCAACGGCATCTACCCGACCGATGCGGCGTCGCAGGTGCACTATCTCTGCGAAGACTCGCGAAGCACCATCCTGTTTGTCGAGGACGACGAGCAACTCGACAAGGCGCTGGAGGTGCGCAGCCAGCTTCCGGGTTTGCGCAAAATCGTGGTGTTCGACATGGAAGGCCTGCGCGATCTCGACGAGGCGGATGTCCTGAGCCTGGCCAGCCTGCGCGAGATGGGCCGCAGCTACCTGGCGGCGCACCCCGGCGCCGTGGAGGAGCGCGTCAAGGCCTGCCGGCCCGAAGACCTGGCCATCCTGGTCTACACCTCCGGCACCACCGGCAAACCCAAGGGGGCCATGCACAGCCACCGCGGCCTGGTGTTCACCGCGCGGGGCTACAACACCCTGGTGGCGCAGGACGAGAACGACGAACGCATGTGTTTCCTGCCGCTATGCCACATTGCCGAACGCATGGGCGGCGAATACTTCGCGATGTACACCGGCGCCAAACTCAACTTTGTCGAGAACCCCGAAACCATTCCGGAAAATGTGCGCGAAATCGCCCCCACGGTGTTCACCGCCGTGCCGCGCGTCTGGGAGAAGTTCTACTCGGGCGTCATGATCGCGCTCAAGGAGGCAAGCCGCCTGCAGCAGGCGGCCTACGCCTGGGGAATAGGCGTGGGCAGCGACATTGCGGAGCGGGTGATGGCGGGGCAGCCGGTGGGCAGCTGGCTCAAGCTGAAATTCACCATCGCCCGCTGGATCGCGCTGGACAACACGCGCAAGCTGATCGGCATCCACCGCGCGCGCTTTTGCGTGACCGGTGCCGCTCCGATTTCACCGGACCTGGTCAAGTGGTACATGGCGCTCGGCGTGCCCATGCTCGAGGTCTGGGGCATGACGGAAACCTGCGGCGCGGCGACCGGCGTGCCGGCCAGCCGCATCAAGCCCGGCTCCATCGGGCCGGCCGCGGGTTACAACGAAATGAAGCTCGATCCGGCCACCGGTGAACTCCTGGTGCGCGGCACCAACGTCTTCATGGGTTACCTCAACCTGCCCGAAAAAACGCTTGAAACCATCGACGCCGACGGCTGGCTGCACACCGGGGACGTCGGCCTGGTCGACGACGAAGGGTTTTACCGCATCACCGACCGCATGAAGGACATCATCATCACGGCCGGCGGCAAAAACGTGACACCCAGCGAACTCGAGAACGAACTGAAGTTTTCGCCCTATGTCACCGATGCGGTGGTGATCGGCGACAAACGTCCCTACCTGACCGCCATCATCATGATCGACCAGGAAAACGTCGAAAAGTTTGCGCAAGACCATGACGTGCCCTTCAGCAACTACCAGAGTTTGACCCGCTCCACGCCCGTGCAGGAGCTGATCCAGGCCGAGCTGGACCGGGTCAACAAGAAGTTTGCGCGGGTCGAGCAGATCAAGAAGTTTTTCCTGCTCGAAACGCAGCTGAGCGCCGAGGACGAAGAGCTGACGCCAACCATGAAGCTCAAGCGAAAACTGGTCGAGAAAAAGTACGCGACGCAGATCGAGGCGATGTACCGCTGAGCCCGACCTTAAGTAGTTTCCCTTGCGTACTTACGCCAGCTTGACTTTCAGGGTCCGGCGTCAAGAATGCATTTTGTGTTTCGCGCCTGTACAAGCAGGCACTGCCCCTTTATTACAGGAGACTTTCATGACCATCAAAACCACTCTGGCCCTGGCAGTGCTGGCCCTGGCCGCCGGCCAGGCCATGGCACAGCAAGGCGTCAGCAAGACCGAGATCACCCTCGGCTCGATCCAGGATTTGTCGGGGCCGCTCGCGGGTTTCGGCAAGCAGGCCCGGCTCGGCATGATGCTGCGCGTCGACGAAATCAACGAGCAGGGCGGCATCAACGGCCGCAAGCTCAAGCTGGTGGTCGAGGACTCCGGCTATGACCCGAAGAAGGCCGTGCTGGCCGCGCAGAAGCTGGTCAACCAGGACAAGATTTTCATGATGGTCGGGCATATCGGCACGGCGCAGAATCTGGCGGCCATGCCGGTGCAATTCGAAAAAAACGTGATCAACTTTTTCCCGATCACCGCCGCCCGCGAGATGTACGAGCCCTTCCACAAGCTCAAGTATTCGTTTGCCGCCACCTACTACGACCAGATTCGCACCACCACACCCAAGCTGGTCAAGGACAAGGGCATCAAAAAGGTCTGTACGCTGTATCAGGACGACGAGTTCGGCCTGGAAGTGATGCGCGGCGCCGAGGCTGGCCTGAAAACCATCGGCATGGAGTTCTCCGAAAAAACCTCTTACAAACGCGGCGCCACCGACTTCTCCTCGCAGGTTGCGAAGATGAAGGCTGCCGGCTGCGAAATGGTGGTGCTGGGCACCATCATCCGCGAAACCATAGGCGCCATCGGCGAGTCGCGCAAGACCGGCTTCAACCCGGTCTTTCTCGGCTCCAGCGCGGCCTACACCGACCTGATCCACAAGCTGGGCGGCCCGGCCATGAACGGGCTGTACGCGACGATGACGGTGCAAAACCCCTACCTGGACGAAGCCTCGCAGCCCATCCGTTTCTGGGCCAACAAGTACAAGACCAAGTTCAATGAAGACCCGACCGTGTTTTCGGTCTACGGCTACAACATCATCGACACCTTTGCCAAGGCGGCTCAAAAAGCCGGGACCAACCTGACGACCGACAGCTTCATCAAGGTGATGGACAGCACCAGCATTCCGCCCGACATGTTCGGCAGCGCCGCGGCCAGCTTCTCGCCGACCAAGCGCCTGGGCAACGACAGCTCACGGCTGTCGCAGATCACCGACGGCAAGTGGAAAGTGGTGTCCGACTACATCAAGTAAAAAGCGCCCCGCGCTTCAGACAAAAGAGCCACCCGCGGGTGGCTTTTTTCATGACACGATGTAAGCACCTGCCCCGGTGGACAGCAGCGTGCCGTCGGCGCCGAGGAACTCCATGCGGGTGCTTGCCACCCGTGAGCCCAGGCGCAAAACCTCGGCGCGCAGTTCGAAAAACTCGCCGATGGCGGGCCGCAGGTAGTCCACCCGCAAGTCAATGGTGCCGAGCTTGGAGAAGCGCTGCATGCGCTGCGCCGGGCTTTCGTCCATGTGGCGCGCGCCTATGGCCGCCATGATGGCCAGCCCCGCCATGGCGTCCAGCCCGGCGCTGACCACCCCGCCGTGGATGCGGTTGTAGGCGTAGTGGCCCACCAGCTGCGGCTTCATGTCGATGCGGCCGGTCGCGCCGTCGTGACGGACAGACACCACCTTCAGGCCCAGCGCCTGGTTGAAAACGATTTTTTCCTCGAACAGTGTTTTGAGGGCGCTGATGAATTCGGGCTCAAACGCGATGGCGCCGGCAGCGGTGGCAGTGGTTTTGCTCATATGCCCAATTGTCGTGCAGCCAGGTCTTTCATGATTTCCTCGGCACCGCCGCCAATCATCATGACCTTGACCTCGCGGTAAATGCGTTCGCTTTTTGTGCCGCGCATGAAACCCATGCCGCCCAGGATCTGCACCGCCTGGTCGGCGCAGAACTGCATGGTTTGCGTCGCGTGGTTCTTCAGCATGCAGACATGGGCGACCCAGTCGGCGCCGCTGTCCCCGGCATCGGCGCGGTCCGCCACGGCGGCGACCCAGGCCTCGGTGGAGGCGATGCGCATCTGCATGTCCACCAGC
This sequence comes from Paenacidovorax caeni, assembly GCA_943370985.1. Lineage (GTDB taxonomy): Bacteria > Pseudomonadota > Gammaproteobacteria > Burkholderiales > Burkholderiaceae_C > Polaromonas > Polaromonas caeni_A. Next base: position 2,802 of record CALRTF020000059.1, on the reverse strand, counting down.
TTGTGGCGAATCACCTGCTTCTCGGCCAGGCTGCTGCCAAAGGCCTGGCGCTGGCGCGCCCAGTCCAGCGCCTCGTCGTGACAAGCCTGCGCAAAGCCCAGGGCTGCGGCCGACATGGCCAGGCGTTCGCCGTTGAAGTTGCCCATGATGATCTTGAAACCGCCGCCCTCTTCCCCCAGCAGGTGGCCGGCCGGCACACGCACGCCGTCGAAGCGCAGGTGGGCGGTGTCGGAGCACCACCAGCCCATTTTCTCCAGCCGGGTGCGCGACAAACCCGGGCTGTCGCCCGGTACCAGCATCATCGAAATGCCGCCGGTGCCCCTGGCGCCGCCGGGCCGCCCCAAGGCGCCTGCGCCCCCCTGGGGGGCAGCGAAGCGTGGGGGCTCTGTCTCCCCGGTGCGTACCGCCACCGTGATGAAGTCGGCGCGCATGCCGGAGGTGATGAAGACTTTTTCACCGCTTATCACATAGCTGTCCCCGTCGCGCCGGGCCGTGGTGCGCAGGGCCGCCACGTCGGAACCGCCGCCCGGTTCGGTGATCGCCAGCGCGGTAATTTTTTCACCGCGCAGCACCGGTGGAACCACCGCCTGCTGCAGCGCCGCCGACCCGTGTGCAAGTACAGGCGGCAGGCCGATGTTGTGTGAAAACAGGCTGGCCAGCACCCCACCGCTGCCGCCGTGGCGGCACAGCGCCACGGTCATGGCATTCCTCATGCGCCAGGACGCCAGTGTGCCGCCCAGCGCTTCCGGGTAACCGAGACCCAGCAGGCCGAGTTCAGCCGCCTGGCGGTACAGCTCACGCGGGAATTCGCCGGCATCGTCCCACCGGCCGACATGTGGTGCAATTTCACGCTGGGCAAACCGTGTGACCGACTCGTTGATGGCGGCCAATGCCTCGAGATCCACAGGCGGGCGGTTCATGCGGCAAACCTCAGCAGCACCTGGCCGGTCGCGACCTGCCGGCCAGCCTCGACCTCCACGGCGCCAACAAGGGCATCCCGCGCCGCGCACACCGCATGTTCGAGCTTCATCGACTCGATCACCAGCAGGGTATCGCCCCGCCGCACTTCGGCGCCGGCCACGGCGTTGACTGCAATCACCTTGCCGTTGAAAGGCGCGCGCAGCTCGAGCGCGCCGCGCGCCGACGCCGGCCCGGCTGCCGGCGCCAGACCCACGTCCCTGAGCCAGACATCGGTGGCGCCGACCTGCACATGCCAGCGCCCGTCAGGCCGGGCGCATGCCCGCACCGTGCTGCCGAGCCCATCGACCGTGACAGCCATCTGCCCACCGCTGTCACGCACGCAGCTTGCCGTGTGCTGCTGCGCGCCACAGGTGATGTCCAGCCGGCCCTCGCCGGTTTCCGTGACGGTCATGGCGAGCACCTGCTCGCCGTGAAGAAAGCGCAGCGACTTGCCGAAGGGACAGGGCAGGGCCTGGGCCGCACCCGGGCCGCCGCCGAAATGAAGCGCCAGTGCCGCCGACAGCAGCACCTGTGTTTGCTGCGCCTGCAGGGTCTGCCGGATGGCGTCGCCGTGTTCGGCGAGGAAAGGAATCCGTGCACCGCCCGCGCGGAACACCGGGTGCGCCAGGCAGGCCGCGAGAAAAGCGCGGTTGGTCGGCAGGCCCAGCACCTGCGTGAAGGCCAGCGCCGTGATCATCTTCGTGATGGCTTCGCTGCGCGTGGCGCCGTGAACAATCAGCTTGCCGAGCATGGCGTCGTAATACGGCGTGACCTCGCCCCCGGCCTCCAGCGCGTGGTCGAAACGCGCCTGGGCGGGTTCGGCGAAGTGCGACACCCGGCCGGTATGCGGCGCGAAGTGCTCGTCCTCGGCACACAGGCGCACCTCGATCGCGTGACCACGGAAAACCACCTCCTCCTGGCGCAGCGGGAGGGCCTCGCCTTGTGCAATGCGCAGCTGCCACTCCACCAGGTCCAGTCCGGTCAGGGCTTCGGTCACAGGATGCTCCACCTGCAAACGCGTGTTCATCTCCATCAGGAAAAACTCGCCGCGCTCGTCGAGCAAAAACTCCACCGTGCCGGCGCCCACATAAGCAGCCGCCTGCGCCAGCGCCACGGCACAGGCGCCCATGCGTTCGCGCAAGTCGGCATTCACTGCGGGGCTGGGCGACTCCTCGATCAATTTCTGGTGGCGTCGCTGCACCGAACAATCGCGCTCACCGAGGTGGATGCAGTGACCGTGCGTGTCGGCAAACACCTGCACCTCGACATGGCGGGGGTTCAGCAGCGCGCGTTCGAGCAGCAGGTCGCCGCTGCCGAAAGATGAGACGGCTTCGGAGCGCGCGCTGTCCAGCGCCGCCTGCAAACCGGCGGCCTCCGTCACCAGGCGCATGCCGCGCCCGCCGCCACCGGCCGTGGCCTTGACCATCAGCGGGTAGCCGATGCGTCCGGCCTCCGCGGCCAGGCGGGCATCGGCCTGGTCTGGCCCCTGATAGCCCGGCAGGCAAGGCACCTTTCTTTCAAGCGCGACGTCCTTGGCGCTGGCCTTGTTGCCCAAGGCGCGAATCGCCGCCGGCGGCGGGCCGACCCAGACCAGGCCGGCGTCGAGCACGGCCTGCGCAAAGTCGGCGTTTTCGCTGAGGAAGCCGTAGCCCGGATGCACCGCATCCGCGCCGCCGGCTTTCGCGGCGGCCAGCAGCTTGTCGATGCGCAGGTAGCTGTCGGCCGAGGCCGTACCGCCCAGGGCCACGGCGCTGCCGGCTTCGCGCACATGCTGGGCAGCGGCGTCGGCATCAGAATACACCGCCACGGTGCTGATGCCCATGCGGTGTGCGGTGCGCAGGA
>CALRTF020000058.1:0-17168 GCA_943370985.1 Paenacidovorax caeni | reverse complement strand
GGCTGGCCAAGTTCGACCCGAAACTCGTGGTGGAAAAACTGCCGGAGGCCACGGTGTTCATGGGTGTGCCCACGCTTTATGTGCGCCTGCTGGCCGAGCCCGGGCTCACGCGCGAGGCCTGCCGCAACATGCGGCTGTTTGTCGCCGGCTCGGCGCCGCTGCTGATCGAGACCTTCAAGGCCTGGCAGGAGCGCACCGGCCACACGATTCTCGAGCGTTACGGCATGAGTGAGACGGCCATGCTGACCTCCAACCCCTATGACGGCGAGCGCCGCGGCGGCACGGTCGGTTTTGCGCTGCCGGGCGTCATCCTGCGCGTGCAGGGCGACAAGGGCCAGGCGCTGCCCGCCGGTGAGGTCGGCGGCATCGAGGTCAAGGGCCCGAATGTGTTCCAGGGCTACTGGCGCATGCCGGAGAAAACGAAAGAAGAGTTCACCGCCGACGGTTATTTCAAGACCGGCGATGTCGGCAAGATCGACGAGCGCGGCTACATCCACATCGTCGGGCGCAGCAAGGACCTGATCATCAGCGGCGGCTACAACGTCTACCCGGCCGAGATCGAGGGCTACATCAACGACATGCCGGGCGTGGCCGAAAGCGCGGTCATCGGCGTGCCGCATCCCGATTTCGGCGAGGTCGGCGTGGCGGTGGTGATCGCCAGACCCGGCCGCACGCTGGACGCTGATGCCATCATTGCGGCGCTGAAAGCGGGCCTGGCCAACTTCAAGATTCCCAAACGCTGCTTTGTGGTGAACGAGCTGCCGCGCAACACCATGGGCAAGGTGCAGAAGAATTTGCTGCGCGAGCAGCACAAGGGACTGTTTGCCTGAGCCATCGCGGCCGGGTGTCAGCCCGGCTGCGTGGTTCTGGTTTTCTCCGGCAGCGTGGCCAGCAGAACGCCGCCCAGCGCCAGTGCAAAGGCCGCAAGCTGTGCGGCACCCATGGATTCGCCGAGCACCAACACGCCGACCAGCGCTGCGCTGATGGGCAGCATCACGGTGAACACACCGGCGCGGCTGGCCGGCACACCTTTGAGGCCGGTCATCCACAACCACACGGTCCAGACGCTGGCGGCCAGCGCGTAAAACAGCAGCAGCAGCCAGCTGCCCGGCGCTACTGCGCTGAAGTCGAAACCCCAGGCCAGCCACAGGCCCATGGGCGTGACCAGTACAAAACCCCAGAGGTTGATCAGGGCCGTGATGCGTTTGGCGCCCAGCACACCCGTGAGTTTTTTGCCGATCACCGCATAAGCGGCTTCGCAGAACACGGCGCCCAGCAGCAGCAAATTGCCCGGCCAGCCGGTGTTTGAAGCCAAACCGGCCTCCAGCCCTTGTCCGACGTGGGCGGGCAGCTCCTGTTTTGATAGCGAAACCAGCGCGATGCCGAGCACGGCGCAGGCCACCGCCAGGCCCACGCGCAGGCTGATGCGCTCACGCAGAAAGACCCAGCTCAGCAGCGCCACCACCGCGGGAATGGCCGCCATGATGACGCCGGCGGCGACGGCGCTGGACAGGCTGACGCCGTACAACATGCAGATCGAAAACAGGAAGTTGCCGAGAAAGGACTCGAGGAACACCAGCTGCCGGGTCCGGCGCGTCATCGGTGCTTCGCCGGCCGGTTTTTTCAGCCAGTGCAGCATGGCTGCGCCGCCGATGCCGAAACGCAGCCAGGCCAGCAGGAACACCGGAAAAATCGCCACCAGCGGTTTGGACAGCGCCACATAACTGCCGACCAGCGACATGCTGAGCGCGAGGCAGGCGTAAGCCAGAATGCGGTTCATGAGAACAGGGGGTTTTTGGAGAGGTGGATTTGCCGCGGCCGGCGGGCCTGCAACAATGAGCGGAAATCATGCCTCAATTTCAAGCCGACCCCATGACCGCCACCGCGACCCGCCATGTTTTTGTTTACGGCACCCTGCGCCGCGGCGATGTGCGCGACATCACGCGCCTGCAGCCGGCACCGCAGTTCATCGGCATGGCCAGTGTGGCCGGCGTGTTGTATGACCTCGGCCCCTACCCGGGCTTGCTGCTGGGCGGTGCAGGACGGGTGGTGGGCGAGGTCTACGCCATCAGCGCCGGGCTCGAGCGCCGGCTCGACGAGATCGAGGAAGTCTGGCCGCAGCAAAGCGGCGAATACAGCCGGCGCGAGGTCGCGGTGCAGATGCAGGACGCGCCTGCGGCAACCGGCCCGGTCTGCCTGGTCTACGAAATCAATCCCGCGCGGCTTGCCGGCTGCCCGGTGATAGGCGGCGGCGACTGGCGGCGGCGCGCTGCATCCTGAGTGCCACGGCAGGCGGAAAAGCGCTGACAATTCTTTTTTCTGGCGGCCCATGTCACAAAATGGACGTCTGCCCCGTCTGGTGTCTATCCACAGACCGTGTTTGCCTCGCCATGAATCCTTCCGACTTGACTGCTCCTCTCTCCGCTGAGCCGCCCGCCGACCCGTTTGCCGCGCTGCGCCCGCGTTTGTTTTCCATCGCTTACCGCATGCTGGGCACGCGGGCCGATGCGGAAGACGTGTTGCAGGACGCCTGGCTGCGCTGGGACAAGGCGGACCAAACGGCTCTGCAGTCGGCCGAGGCCTGGCTGGTGACGGTGGTGACACGGCTGGCCATCGACCGGCTGCGGGCCGCCAAGCTCGAGCGTGAAACCTATGTGGGCTGGTGGCTGCCGGGGCCGCTGGTCGAGGTGGATGCACACACGCCCGAAACCGCGGCCGAGCTGGCGGGCGATCTGTCGATGGCCTTCATGCTGGTGCTCGAACGCCTGTCGCCCGATGAACGTGCCGCCTTTTTGCTGCGCCAGGTGTTCGACCACGACTATGCCGAGGTGGCGGCGCTGCTGGGCAAGACCGAAGCGGCCTGCCGGCAACTGGTGCACCGCGCGGCAGGGCGGGTCAGGCAAGAGCGCCCGCGCTTCGACGTGCCCGCAGAAACACACCGCCGCCTGCTCGCGCAGTTTGTGCAGGCCGCGCGCAGCGGCCAGCGCGCCGACATGCAGGCGCTGCTGGCCGAAGACGTGCAGCTGGTGGGCGACGGCGGCGGCAAGGTGCAGTCCTTCGGCAAGATCCTGCAGGGCGCGCAGCGCATTGCCAACCTCTACTGGGCACTGTGGCGGCGCCTGCCCGAACAGGTGGTCTACCGCATGGCCCAGGTCAATGGCGAGCCGGGGCTGCTGCGTTATGTCGAGGGGCAACTCGAGTCGGCCCAGGCCTTTGTGACCGACGGCGAACGCATCCTCGCCATTTACGTGGTGCGCAACCCGGACAAGCTGGCCGGCATTGCGCCGCAGGCCTGATTTTCCGTCGGCGCCTGTCACAAACCGGCCGGCCGGCCCGTCTTGTTGTCATGAGGGCCGCACGGTGCGGCCTTCTGAATCGACCCTTCAAGAGGCCAAGCCATGACACAAGCCATCCGTCTTCCCTATTTTCAGCTCGCCCCCAAGGCCTTCGACCTGCTCTACAAACTGTCGGGCGCCATCCGCAAGGACCTGCTGGGCGCGCGACTGGTCGATCTGGTCTTCCTGCGCGCCTCGCAGATCAATGGCTGCGCCTACTGCATCGACATGCACTGGCGCGACCTGATCCGGCTCGGGGCCGACCCGCGCCACCTCAATGCCGTGGCCGGCTGGCCTGAGGCGCCGTTTTTCACGGTGCGCGAAAGGGCGGCGCTGCGCTGGGCCGAGATCGTGACGGCCATCCCCCATGCCGACGCCAGTGATGCGGCGTTTGCCGCGCTGAAAACGCATTTCAGTGACGAGGAGATCGCCGAGCTCAGCTTTGCGATTGCCGCCATCAACGCCTGGAACCTGCTCAACGTGAGCCTGCGCAACCCTTTGCCCGAGAAGCCCTGAGTTGTCCCTGCACGACGGCCTGCTCAGGCTGTCAGCTGGCGACCAGCAGGCGGTAACCGACAGCGGTTTCGGTCAGCAGGTGCTGCGGCTGTGCCGGATTGCTTTCCAGTTTCTGCCGCAGATGGCCCATGTAAATGCGCAGGTAATGGCTCTGGTCGGCGTGCGCGGGGCCCCAGACCTCGCGCAACAGCTGCCGGTGCGTGAGCACCCGGCCCGCGTTGGCGATCAGCACCAAAAGCAGGCGGTATTCAATGGGCGTGAGGTGAACCTCCACGCCCTGGCGACGCACCACCCTGGCCTGCCGGTCCACCGCTACCTCGCCGAAGCGAAACACCGGGTCGGCATCGTCCGCAGCGCGGCCGTCTGCCGTGGCAGCGCGTGGTCGGCGCAGGTTGGCGCGCACCCGCGCCAGCAGTTCACCCACGCCGAAAGGTTTGGTCAGGTAGTCGTCGGCGCCGGCGTCCAGCGCCGCAATCTTGTCGGCTTCGTCCGCGCGCGCCGAAAGCACGATGATGGGCACTCCCGACCAGCCGCGCAGGTCGCGTATCAGGTCCAGGCCGTCGCCGTCGGGCAATCCGAGGTCCAGTACCAGCAGGTCGGGCTTGCGTGTGCCTGCTTCCGTCAGGCCGCGCTGCAGTGTGTCGGCCTCGAACACCTGCCAGCCTTCGGCCTCCAGCGCGCTGCGTACAAAGCGCCGGATCTGGGGCTCGTCTTCGATAACAACAGCAACGGGGTGGGACATGCAGACAGTTTATTCCGGCAGCCCGGCCGGCGGTGTGCGCCGCGGCAGGGTAAGGGTGAACAAGGCGCCGCCATCCCGGGCGTTGCCGGCCGTGATCTGTCCGCGATGCGCATCGACGATGGCCTTGCAGATGGCCAGCCCCAAGCCCACACCCGGGGTGGCCGACTCGGCCTCGCCGCGGGTGAATTTTTCGAACAGATCGGCTTCGCGGCCTTTCAGAGACAGCGGCAAACCCGGGCCGTGATCGCGTACAGCGATCACGAGACTGTCGGAGTTGACACGGGCGGTGATCTCCAGCGGCGGGGCACCGTACTTTGCGGCGTTTTCCAGCAGGTTCACCAGCACGCGTTCCACCAGCACCGCGTCGAACTCCACCAGCGGCAAATCCGCCTGCAGGTCGGTGAGCACCGGCCTGCCCTGGAGAGCCGACTGCGCGGCACGAATCGCCGAACCGACCACCTCCTCGACCGACTGCCATTCGCTGTGCAGGCTGACGCCGCCGTTTTGCAGGCGCGCCATGTCCAGCAGGTTGGTCACCAGGGCGCTGAGCTGGCGCGCCTGTTGCGTCATCGCCTGGGCCATATCGGCCTGCGGGCCGGCCAGCGGCGGCGTGGAGCGCTGCAGCGACTCGGCCAGCCCGATCAGCGCCGTCAGCGGCGTGCGTACGTCGTGCGAGATCGCGGCGAGCAGCGTGTTGCGCAGGCGCTCCGACTCCATCTGCACCACAGCCTGCTGGGCGATGTCCACATAGTGCACGCGTTCCAGCGCAATGGCGATCTGTCGCGCCAGCGTGTCGAGCTGCTGCATCTGTTCCGGGATCAGCAGCCAGCGCGGCTGCGCCGGCCGCAGGGCCAGCACGCCGCGTATGCGCATCGGCGCTTTCAGCGGCAGGTAGTGCCAGCTCTGGGCCGACAGGGTGGAGGTGGCCAGCCCGGCCGCCTGGAGCTTGCGAAACGACCAGTCGGCCACGCTGGCATCAAAACCCTCCGGGGGCTGGGCCGGCAGCAGCAACTGGTCAGCGGCATCGGTGCCCAGCACCAGCGCCTGGCCGCCGAAGTTGCGCTGCACCGCCGCTTCTCCGAGTTCGGCCACCTGCGAGGCCAGCAGCGCGGCCGACAACTCGCGCGTCAGCTCGAACAGCGACTGCGCCCGGCGTTCGCGGCTGGACGAAATCCTGGCCTGGAAGCGCAGGCCGGCCATCAGTTGCCCGGTCAGCAAGCCCACCACCAGCATCACTGCAAAGGTCACCAGGTATTGCACGTCGCTGACCGCGAAGGACAGGCGCGGTGCGACAAAAAAGTAGTCGAACGCGGCGACATTGAGAAAGGCCGCCAGCGCAGCCGGGCCGCGCCCGAACTTGAGTGCGACCCCGACCGTGCCGAGCAGGAACAGCATGACGATGTTGGCCAGGTCGAAGAAGTTCAGCAGCGGCGTGGCCAGCAGGGTGATGGCCACACTGCTGGCGATGGCCCATAGATAGGGTGTCAGCCTGTCGTAGCGGGCAGTCCCGTCATCGTCCGCGCTGCGTGCCATGGCCGCCGGCGGCGCCAGGCGCCGGGCGCTGTCGGCATGACCGACCTCCACGATGTCCAGCGTGGGCGCCAGCGTGGCCAGCCGGCGCGTCATGGAGCGGCTGTTCCACGGGGCCGACCACCCTGACAGCTGAGGCCGCCCGACCACCAGGGTGGCACAGTTGAGTTGCTGGGCCTGGGCGACCAGTTCGGCCGCGGCATCGGCTCCGGCCAGCACCGCCGTGGCGGCGCCGAGCTCCTGGGCCAGTTTCATCACCGCCAGCGTGCGGTCACGCCTGGCCTCGTCGAGGCGCTGCAGCCGCGGTGTTTCGACATAGGCCGCATGCCAGCGCACATTGAGCTGGCCGGCCAGCCGGGCGGCGGTGCGCACGGTCTGCTCGGCGCCTTCGCGCGGGCCGATGCAGGCCAGGATGGCGCCCTCGGTGTTCCACACCGGCGTGATGGATTTTTCAATGCGGTAGCTGCGCACATCGTCTTCAACATGCTCGGCCGTGCGCCGCAGCGCGATCTCGCGCAGGGCGATCAGGTTGCCCTTGCGGAAGAAGTTCTGTGCCGCGCGTTCGGCCTGCTGCGGCAGATAGACCTTGCCGGCCCGGAGCCTGGCGATCAGTTCGTCGGGCGTCACATCCACCAGGATGATTTCGTCGGCCGCATCCAGCACCGTGTCGGGCACGGTTTCGTTGACACGGATGCCGGTGATGGCGCCCACCGTGCCGTTCAGGCTTTCCAGGTGCTGGACATTGAGCGCCGACCAGACGTCGATGCCAGCCTCCAGCAGCTCCTGCACATCCTGCCAGCGTTTGGGATGGCGCGAACCGTCGACATTGCTGTGCGCCAGCTCATCGACAAGCAGCAGCGCCGGCTTGCGCGCCAGCGCCGCATCGAGATCGAACTCCTGCAGCGTGCGCCCGCGGTAAGCCACTTGGCGCAGTGGCAGTTGCTCCAGCCCGGTCAGCAGCTCCGCAGTTTCACTGCGCCCATGGGTTTCGATCACCCCGACCACCAGGTCGCGTCCGGCCTTGCGCTCGCGCTGGGCGGCGCCCAGCATGGCAAAAGTCTTGCCGACACCCGCGCTGGCGCCGAAATAAATGCGCAGCTTGCCGCGGCTCGCCCGTGCCTCATGCTCCCGGAGCTGGTCGAGGAGCTGGTCCGGGTCAGGCCGGGAATCGGGGTTGTAAGCCATGCAGTGCCGTGGTTATCGGTTGATCGGGTGCCGCCTTGCGCAGGGTACCACTGGCTGCATCGTCACGGCCGCCGCCGCAGCCAGTGGGCGCGCCCGCTCGCGCGCCGCGCGCCGGGATCCCGACGCCAGACGATGAAGCCGGACAGCGCCAGAGGCAGCACAAAGGCCGCCAGCGCGCACAACAGTTTCAACAGATCAGAATCCATGGGTCAATCCGTGGCCGGTCAGATGTCTCCGCCAGGAGTTCAGCGCACCCACTTCGCCGCAGGGCAAAGCGTTGATCAGCACATGCATGAGCTCGGGCACGCGGCAGGCCGGCATCTGGATCTCGAGCCGGACCAGGTTGTCCTGCGGGCGCGGGACGCATCGCACAACGCCGGTGTCCGGATAGCTGGCGAGCAGGCGGCGCACCGCGAAAGCGTCGCGGCTGGGTACCGTGAACTCCAGCACGGCAAGCTGGCGGCCATGTCCCTGCGCCCCGGACAGCGCGTCACAACGATTGGCACCAAACGATTCACGGTAAGCGGCGTAAGCCATGGGGTCCTTTGATCAGCGGTTCACTGGAACCAGGAAGAAATTCTGGCGCCGGCGGCGTAAAAGCGGGAAACAGATGCGGGGCCAGCCTGTCAAAAAAGCGTATAAACCGCCGGTTCAGCCGGCTGCGCCCAGCGCCAGGTTGAGCCTGAGCACATGCACACGCGGCTCCCCCAGCACGCCGGCGATCGGCTGCTCGGTGTGTTGCTCCACCATTGCCTGCACCTTGTCCGGCGCCAGGCCTCGCACCCTGGCCACACGCGCTACCTGGTAACGGGCAGCGGCCGGACTGATGTGGGGATCGAGTCCGCTGGCCGAGGCCGTCACCAGATCCACAGGCACCGGCGCCGTGTTGCCGGGGTCGGCGGCCTTGAGCGCCTCAATGCGGCCCTTGACCGCGTCGACCAGCGCGGGATTGAGCGGGCCCTGGTTGGAGCCGCCGGAAGCTGCCGCGTTGTAAGGCATGGGACCCGTGGCCGAGGCACGACCCCAGAAGTATTTCGGGTCGCTGAAGTTCTGGCCGATCAGTTCCGAGCCGACCGGCTTGCCGTCGCGCAGAATCAGGCTGCCGGCGGCCTGTGCAGGGAACAGTGCTTGCGCCGCCCCGGTCACCATCAGCGGGTAGGCCACGCCGGTCACCAGTGTGAGAAAGGCGAACAGGATCAGTGCAGGGCGAAGAATGGTTTTCATGGTGTTTTTCCTTGTTGCGTGTTCAGGCGAGCTTCATGGCCACCAGCAGCAGGTCGATGACCTTGATGCCGATGAAGGGCACGACCAGGCCGCCCAGGCCATAGATGAGCAGGTTGCGGCGAAGCAGGGCGGCGGCGCCGACAGCGCGGTACTTGACGCCCTTGAGTGCCAGCGGGATCAGGAAGATGATGACCAGCGCGTTGAAAATCACCGCCGACAGGATGGCCGAGTTCGGGCTGCCCAGTTGCATCACGTTTAATGCCGCCAGTTGCGGGTAGGTGCTCACAAAAATCGCCGGAATGATGGCGAAGTACTTGGCCACGTCATTGGCAATCGAAAACGTGGTCAGCGCGCCGCGTGTCATGAGCAGCGCCTTGCCGGTCTCCACGACCTCCAGCAGCTTGGTCGGGTTCGAGTCCAGGTCCACCATGTTGCCGGCTTCCTTGGCCGCCTGGGTGCCGCTGTTCATGGCCACCGCGACGTCGGCCTGTGCCAGGGCCGGCGCGTCGTTGGTACCGTCACCGGTCATGGCCACCAGCCGGCCTTCGGCCTGGTACTGGCGGATCAGCTTGAGCTTGTCTTCCGGTGTAGCCTCGGCGAGGAAGTCATCCACGCCGGCTTCCGCCGCAATGGCGGCTGCCGTGAGTTTGTTGTCGCCGGTGATCATGATGGTCTTGATGCCCATGCGGCGCAGCTCGCCGAAACGCTCCTTGATGCCGACCTTGACGATGTCCTTGAGTTCCACCACGCCGAGAACGGCCTTGCCGTCGGCCACCGCCAGTGGGGTGCTGCCGCGCCGCGAGACTTCCTCCGAAGCGCGCAGCACCTCGGCAGGCATGCTGCCGCCCAGCGCTTCCACGTGTTTGCGGATGGCATCGACCGCGCCCTTGCGCAGCTGGCGTGTGCTGCCATCGCTGCCGCGCACATCGATGCCGCTCATGCGGGTCTGCGCGGTGAATGGCACCTCGATCGCCTCGCTGGCCAGTGGCTGCGCCGCATGAATTTTCTGGGCCAGCACGACAATGCTGCGGCCTTCCGGCGTTTCGTCGGCCATGGAAGCCTGCATCGCGCGCGCAGCCAGCGTGGACTCGGCCACGCCGGGCGCCGGCAGAAAGCCCGAGGCTTGCCGGTTGCCGTGTGTGATGGTGCCGGTCTTGTCCAGCAGCAACACGTCCACATCGCCAGCCGCCTCCACCGCACGGCCCGAGGTGGCGATCACATTGGCCTGCATCATGCGGCTCATGCCGGCCACACCCACGGCCGACAGCAAGCCGCCTATGGTGGTCGGGATCAGGCATACCAGCAGCGCGATCAGGGCGGTCAGGCTGACCACGGTTCCGGCGCCCGCGGCGCCCACGCTGAAAATCGAAAAAGGCAGCAGCGTGGCCGTGACCACCAGGAACACGATGGTCAGCGCCACCAGCAGAATCGTCAGCGCCACTTCGTTGGGGGTCTTCTGGCGTTTGGCGCCCTCGACCATGCTGATCATGCGGTCCAGGAAGGACTCACCCGGGTTGACCACGATGCGCACCACCAGCCAGTCCGACAACACGCGTGTGCCGCCGGTCACCGCCGAGAAGTCGCCGCCGGACTCCCGCACCACCGGGGCCGATTCGCCGGTGATGGCGCTTTCGTCCACCGATGCGACACCTTCGATGACTTCACCGTCCAGCGGAATCATGTCGCCCGCGTCGACCAGCACCACGTCGCCCTTGCGCAGGTTCTCGGCCTGCTCCGGCAACCAGGTGCTGCCGTGGAAAACCTTGCCCGCGGGTTCCTTGAACTTTTTGGCCCAGGTGCTTTGCTTGAGGCTGCGCAGCGAGGCCGCTTGCGCCTTGCTGCGGCCTTCGGCCAGGGCTTCGGCAAAATTGGCAAACAGCACGGTGAACCAGAGCCACAAGGCCACGGCCAGGATGAAGCCGGCCTGCGTGTCTCCGCTGGCCTGCAGCGCCTGCAGGCCCAGCAGGGTGGTGACCATGCTGCCGATGTAGACAACAAACATGACCGGGTTGCGCCATTGCACACGCGGGCTCAGTTTGATGAAGGATGCCTTGATGGCTGGCTTGAGCAGCACAGGGTCGAAAAGCGTCAGGGATGTTGTCGTTTTCATGAAAGTTGCCTTGCGTTCAGGGAGTTCAGCGGGCGGGCCACAGCATCAGGTGCTCGACCACCGGGCCCAGTGCCAGTGCCGGTACGTAATTGAGCAGGCCCACCAGCAGCACCGTGCCGATCAGCAGGAACACGAACAGCGGGCCGTGGGTCGGCATGGTGCCGGCCGTCTCCGGCAGGCGTTGTTTGGTGGCCAGGCTGCCGGCAATGGCCAGCACCGGCACGATCACGCCGAAGCGGCCCAGCCACATGGCCAGACCCAGCAGCGTGTTGTAGAACGGTGTGTTCGCGGACAGGCCGGCAAAAGCACTGCCGTTGTTGTTGGCCGCCGAGCTCAGCGCGTAAAGGATTTCTGAAAATCCATGGGCACCGGGGTTGGCCACGCCGATCCTGCCGGCGCCTGCCGCCACGGCGATGGCCGTGCCTGCCAGCACCAGGACAGGCGTGACCAGAATGGCGATCGAGGTCAGCTTCATGTCATGCGACTCGATCTTCTTGCCCAGGTACTCGGGCGTGCGGCCTATCATCAGCCCGGCGATGAACACCGCCAGGATGGCAAAAATCAGCATGCCGTACAGGCCGGTGCCGACGCCGCCGAACACCACTTCGCCGAGCTGCATCATCACCATGGGCACCATGCCGCCCAGCGGCGTGAAGGAGTCGTGCATGGCAATCACCGCGCCGCACGATGCTGCCGTGGTGATCACCGCGAACAGGCTGGAGGCGTTGATGCCGAAACGGGTTTCCTTGCCTTCCATATTGCCGCCCGATTGCAGCGCGCTGAGGCTCTGGTCCACTCCCAGCGGCGTGAGCAAGGGATTGCCCACCTGCTCGGCCGGCATGATGGCCGCCACCGCGATCACAAACATCACGGTCATCGCCGCCAGCACGGCCCAGCCCTGGCGCGGGTCGCCGACTTCGCGGCCGAAGGCAAAACACAATGCCGCCGGGATGATAAAAATCGCCAGCATCTGGAAAAAATTGCTCAGCGCCGTCGGGTTTTCATAGGGGTGGGCCGAATTGGCGTTGAAGAAACCGCCGCCGTTGGTGCCTATCATCTTGATGGCTTCCTGCGACGCGACCGGGCCCATTGCCAGGGTCTGCTTGTCGGTCTTCACATCGTCCGTCACGGGATGGCCCTGGTCGTCCTTCAGGGCCTGGCCGTCAGGGCCGATTTTGGTTACCTGGTAACTGGTGGTTTCCAGCGTGGTCACTTGCTTGTAGCCGTCAAAGTTCTGGATCACGCCCTGACCCACCAGAAACACGGCAAACACCAGCGACAGCGGCAGCAGCAGCCAGGCGGTGATGCGGGTCACGTCCACCCAGAAGTTGCCGATCACGCTGGTGGAGCGGGCTGCAAAGCCACGAAACAGCGCGAACACCACCGCGATGCCGGTCGCGGCCGACAGAAAGTTCTGCACCGCCAGCGCCAGCATCTGCGTGAGGTAACTCAGGGCGGATTCACCGCCGTAACCCTGCCAGTTGGTATTGGTCACAAAACTGATGGCGGTGTTGAACGCCGAGTCGGGCGACACGGCTGCCATGCCGGCCGGATTGAGCGGCAGCATCCCCTGAAAACGCTGCAGCAGATACACCGCCAGCACACCGAGCGCATTGAAGGCCAGCAGCGCCAGCGCGTATTGGTGCCATTTCATGGGCTGGTCCGCCGAGGTGCCTGCGAGGCGGAACAAAGGCGCTTCGACGCGCAGCATCCAGCCCGGCAGACGGCCGGAGCTGATGCGCGCAATCCAGATGCCGAGCGGCCAGGCGGCCACCAGCAACACGCTGAGAAACAGGGCCAGCAGGCCCCAGGCAGAGGTGTTCATGGCGCCCCCACGCTCGCAGCCAAGGCTGCAACGCTGCCCCCCGAGGGGGCCTTCACTTGCTTGAAGCGGTTCTGCGCGGCGTTCATCAGAACTCCTCGGCGCGAATCAGCGCGTAAACCAGATAAGCGAGCAGTCCGAGGGCGCAGGTGGCGCCAAAGCCATAGAGAATTTCCAGGCTGATCATGGCCGGCCTCCTGCGGGCCGCTCAAGCTTCTGGAAGCCCCAGACCAGCAACACCAGCACCCCCCACAGCCCGGCGGCAAGGGCGACAAACACCATGTCCATACGACACTCCTGATTCAAATGAATGTGAGGAGTTTGTCGACGGCGGCGTAAAAACGGGGATGAGATTCCTCAGGCGCCTGTAAAAAAAGCGTAAATGAGGCGGGCGGGTCAGAGCCGCAGCGGCGCTGCATACCCCGTCATCTCCAGGTAGCCGCGCCCGACCAGCTTGCCGTTGCTGGCAGTCAGCTCGCTCAGGCCTTCCCAGTAGATCGCGCCTGTCGATTGCCGGCTGTCGAGTTCCTGGTTGTCGATCACGGCGCGCACGGTGTAGAAGTCGGCCGGTGTGCGCAGCGCCCACTCGACCGGGTAGCTGGCCTGGCTCAGCGCGCTTTTCCAGCGCCGCAGTGGCTGGAAGATCACCTCGCCGCGGCTGAAGGTGTAGAGATCACCTTTGGCGGGCCGGAAGGAGCCGCCGTCCCACAACGCGTTGCCGGCCTTGTCGCGCAGGCGGAAGGCGGTCAGGGCGCTGCCGTCGTCGAGGTTCATGCCTATCCAGTCCCAGCCGGCAGCATCGGGATGCAGTATTTCCTCACTCCACTCGTGGTCCAGCCAGGCCTTGCCCGTGACCTCGAACTTCTGGCCTTTGACCGTCAATGCGCCGCGGGTCGCCAGCTGCGGCAGGCTGTAGTAATAACTGGCCTGTTTGAGATCGGGACCCTTGCGCGACAGGCCTTTGTCGCCCTGCAGCAGCACGGGCTGGGTGTCGGTGAACTGCAGGTCCAGGCTGAAGTCGCTTGCCGGGAGTCTGGCGATGTGGGTGTTGCCTTCACTGCGCAGCGACCAGTCGCGCAGCTTCAGGGCCATGTCCCGGGTACTGGCGCTGGCGATGTCGAAACCCTCGCGCGCGATGCGCTGGTCGTGCCAGAGTTTGTTGCCCTGCACATCGGTGATGGCGGCGTGCGCAAAAATCAGCTGTTTGGCGGCAAACATCGAGGCCATGGCCTGGGTGCCGTCCACGCGTGAGCGGAAGAAGGTCAGCTGGAAACCAAAGCGGCGCGTGCCGGCGCTGGCGGCGCCGGTGATGTACCACCACTCGGTGCGGAAGTCCGGGTGTGCACCAAAGTCGCGCGGGAACTGCAATGGCTTGGCCGGCAGGGCCTGTGCCTTGCCGCTGGCGCCCTGCAAGCCCGCCAGCCCGGCAGCCAGCAGCAGGCGTCGGCGAGTGAAGGGCGGCAATGCGTGCATGGCACGATTCTCGCAGTTTGGTCCCCGGGTGCCCCAAGGGTGATTGCGCCTTGCACACACGCGATGGAGCGTCTATCCTTTAAAGCATCGGTTCACCCTGCCCATCCAGGAGCGCACACATGTACAAGAACATCTTGCTGGCTTACGACGGTTCCAAATCCGGGCAGAAGGCCCTGCTGGACTGCCGCGACCTGGCCCAGTGGAGCCAGGCCTCGCTGACGCTGATTGCCGTCACGCCGCTGTACATGGACCTGATCGGTGTGGAGGGCGGGGTTTACGACCGCAGCCTGGCCGAAGCCGAGAAGGAAAAATACAAAAACATCCTCGACGAGGGCCTGAGCCAGCTTGCCGCGGCCGGACACCAGGCCGCGGGCGAGGTGCTGCTCGGTGAAACCGTGGACGAGATTGCCAAGTACGCCGGCAAGATGTCCGCCGACCTGATTGTGGTGGGGCACCGGCACCTGGACGGCTGGGCGGCGCGCTGGTGGCGCGGCTCGGTGTCGAAGTCACTGATTGAACTTGCGCCCTGCAGCGTGCTCGTGGTCATTACCCACTGAGTCTGGCGCACAAGGGCCGGCGGGTCGTGAGGCCTCCCGGGCGCACAGGCCCGGGGACCCCCGACTGCGGGGAATCGCCGGCTTCGCTGATTTTTTTGAATCCGATGTGCGGTACCGGACGTATCAAGCCTGCTCACCCCTAAAAACTTCACCGAAAGGCCTGATATGAACACCCCTTCCCTCCCACTTGCAAGCCTTGCCGCGCTCGCGCTGGCCGGCCTGACCGCCTGCACCACCATGGCACCCGAGCCTGAAGGCGCGGAGCGCGCCGAAAAAGCGGTGGCTGTCACCGCCTCGAACAAGCTGCTCAAGTTCAACGCGGGCCGACCCGGCCGCATTCTGGCGACCCTCAACATCAGCGGTTTGCAGGCCGGCGAGACCCTGCTGGGCATTGATTACCGCGTGTCCAAGGACCAGCTCTACGCCCTGGGCAGCAGCGGCCGGCTGTACACCCTCAATGAGGACACGGCAGTCGCCAGCATCGTGGGCATGCCGTTTGCGGTCAAGCTCGAAGGCACCCAGTTCGGCTTTGACTTCAACCCGACGGTGGACCGTATCCGCGTGGTCAGCAACACCGGGCAGAACCTGCGCCTGCATCCCGACACGGGCGCGGTTGTGGACGGCAACGCCAACCTTGACGGCCTGCAGACCGACGGCAAGCTGAGCTACGCAGCGGGCGACGCGAACTTCGGAAAATCGCCCATGGTCGTTGGCGCGGCTTATTCCTACAACAAGGCCGACACCAAAATCACCACCAACTTTGCGCTCGACGCGGCCACCGGCGCCCTGGTCACCCAAGGCACGCGCGAAGGCGTGGTGCCCGGCGTGTCGCCGAACACCGGCCAGCTGCTGACGGTGGGCGCCATGGGCATGCCGTTCACGACCGCCTCGTTCGATATCCAGGCCCTGAGCGACGTGGCGTTTGCAGCGCTGAACGGCGAAACTGCCGCCGCCAGCCGTTGGGTGACCATCGATCTGAAAACTGGCGCGGCCCGGTCGCTGGGCACGGTCGGCGGCGGCGAGCGTGTGGTCGGTGTCGCGCTGGAGCCCTGAGTCACATGCCCGCCGTGACGGGCGTCACGGCGGGCTGCACACCCGGGTGAGCCTGCCGGACAGGCTGGCTGTGCTGCCTAGGGGCGGTCCCTGCGCCAGGCCTGCGGGTCTTCAAACAGGGCCGGGATGTCGCTGCGGCTGATGCCGAGGTCCTTGAGTTCGTGCGCGTTCATTTGCAGCAGGTCCTGCCGGTTCTGCCGCAAGCCTGCGCCGGCCGACTTCCGGCGCGGCATCCGCTGCGCCAGCCCGCGCGCCAGGCCCTGCAAGGGCCAAAAAATCCTGAACACCATGACAGCCTCCTGAAGTGGAAGGGTGATGGTGCAGACTTTCAGGGTATTGTGAAAGTTGAGATTTCTGATCAAAAGTATCAGAATACCTGATGCGTGAACTGAACCTCGACCAGCTTCGTACCCTCGTGGCGATCGCCGACCTGGGCACTTTTTCGGCGGCAGCGCGCGCGCTGCACCTGGCCCAGCCCACGGTGAGCCTGCATGTCAGCGAACTGGAAAGCCGTCTCGGTGCGCCACTGGTGCTGCGCGGCGGCCGCCGGGTCGAGCCCACCGCCGCCGGCGCCGTGCTGGTCCAGCGCGCCCGGCAACTGCTGCGTGACGCCGACGATGCGGTGGATGCGGTGCAGCGCCATGTCGAGGGCCGCACCGGCCGCGTGCGGCTGGGCAGTTCGACCGGCGTGCTGGTGTACCTGCTGCCCGAAGTGCTCAAAGCCATGGAGCGTGCCCACCCCGACATCGATGTGGAGGTCAACATCCTCGGGTCCGGTGAGGCGATGGAGCGGCTCGCCCGGGGTACGCTGGATGTCGGGCTGGTGGCGTCACCGCAGCTTCCCCGGCCCGGGCTGGTCATGACGCACTGGCGCAGCGATCCGATGATGGCTTTTGTGCCCCGGCACTGGCCGGTGCCCAAACGCATCACGCCGCAGTGGCTGGCCGCGCGGCCGCTGATTTTCAATGACGCCAGCACCCACATGTACCACCTCACCATGGCATGGTTTGCCGACGCCGGCCTGAGCCCGCGCACCCGCATCGAACTCAACTACAACGAAGCCATGAAAAGCCTGGTGGCCGCCGGTTACGGGGCGGCGGTGCTCCCGCTGGAGCATCCGGGCGAGCCGCTGGTGCACCAGGGCATCCAGCTTGTGCCGCTCAAGCCCCTGCTGACACGCCACACCCTGGTGGTGCACAGGGCGCCGCAAGCGGTGGACGGCGCGACGCGCAACCTGCTCAAGACACTGATGGAATTCCGCCAGGGACGGGCGCCGGCACATGAAGGCGCGGGAGCTCCCTAGTGGCTTGACGTCTGGAAAACAATTTCGCCGGTGGGAATATGCACCACGCGAATGTCCTGGCGCGTGGGGTCGGTCAGGCTTTTGACCGCCACGGCGACGGCCAGCGACCGGTCGCTGTATAGCCGCTGCAGGGGCGCCGGAGGCAGCAGGCTGCCGCGCAAGGTATCGCTGCTTTCAATACGGAACTGGGCAGATGCCATGATTGAACTCCTCGGGGTTGGCTTGCATGTTGCGCGCCTTGTGCGGCGAAGTCATGACAATTTGCCAGCGGCGCCGCGGCATTTGGTAAGCAAATGAAAAGCCAAATCGCCGCTCCCG
>CALRTF020000057.1:0-17194 GCA_943370985.1 Paenacidovorax caeni | reverse complement strand
GTCAGCGAGGAACTCGAAGAACTGTTCGACATCTGCGACCGGATGTATGTCATGGCCAAGGGCCAGCTTTCGCCGTCGCTGCCGCGCGCGGAAGCAACGGTGGGCCTGGTCGGGCAGTGGATGAGCGGGCTGTGGTCGCCAACCGCCGTTCGGGCTGAGCCTGTCGAAGCCGGCACTTCGACAAGCTCAGTGCGAACGGAAATTTCAAGCGGAGACCCACATGCTCAGGCTTGAAGCCCGGCCCCAGCCATCGCGCCTGTGGACCTTGGGCTCGCCGCTGCTGGCGCTGGCCATCACCGTGCTGATCGGCATCTGCCTGTTTGTCGCGCTCGGCAAGGACCCGGTGCGCGGCCTGCAGATCTTTTTCTGGGAGCCGATCAAGTCGCCGTATGCGCTGGGCGAGCTCATGGTCAAGGCCACGCCGCTGCTGATCATCGCGCTGGGCCTGGCCGTGTGTTTCCGCTCCAACGTCTGGAACATCGGCGCCGAGGGCCAGTTTGTGATCGGCGCGGTGGCTGCCGGCGGTGTCGCGCTGCTGGCCGACAAGACCACCGGCCCGTGGATCATCCCCGCCATCATCGCGGCCGGGGTGCTGGGCGGCATGGCCTGGGCCGGCATCACCGCGCTGCTGCGCGACCGCTTCAATGCCAATGAAATCCTGGTCAGCCTGATGCTGGTGTATGTGGCCGACATGGTGCTGAGTTACCTCGTCTTCGGCCCCTGGAAGGATCCGCAGGGCTACAACTTCCCGCAGACCAAAACCTTCGAGGCCGTCACGCAGATCCCGCGCCTGATGAGCGGCTCGCGCGTCAGCATCGGTTTGCTGATCGCGCTGGCCGGCGCGGCGGCGCTGTGGGTGTTCCTGTTCCGCACCTACGCCGGTTTTGCGCAGCAGGTCGGTGGGCTGGCCCCTAGCGCCGCGCGTTACGCCGGTTTTTCATCGCGCAAGGCCTTGTGGGTGGCGCTGCTGACCTCGGGCGGCGCGGCCGGCCTGGCCGGGGCACTGGAGGTGGCGGGACCTATCGGCCAGCTCACGCCTTATGTGCCGGCCGGTTATGGTTTTGCCGCCATCATCGTGGCCTTTGTCGGGCGGCTGCACCCGGCCGGCATGGTGTTTTCGGCCATCCTCATGAGCATGTTTTATATCGGCGGTGAACTCGCGCAGTCGCGCCTGGGCCTGCCCAAATCATTGACCGGTGTGTTCCAGGGCCTGTTGCTGTTTTGCCTGCTGGCCTGCGACACCCTGATCATGTATCGCGTCAGCTGGCGCAAGGGAGCACGCTGATGGATTCGACTGCCTTGCTGCTGGCCGCCACCCTGAGCGCGGGCACGGTGCTGGCGATTGCCGCGCTGGGCCTGCTGATCAACGAAAAAGCCGGCATCGTCAACCTCGGCGCCGAAGGCATGATGCTGTGCGCCGCGATCGCGGGTTTTGCGACCGTGGTGCACACCGGCAACAGCTGGCTGGGGTTCGCCGCCGGCATGGCGGCAGGCGCAACGCTGGCCGCGATTTTTGGTGTGCTGGTGATATGGCTCAACACCAACCAGTATGCGACCGGCCTGGCGCTGAGCCTGTTCGGCGCGGGTTTTTCGGCCTTTGTCGGCATCGGCTACGTGCAGGAAAAGCTGCCGGAGCAGGCGCGCCATGTGATTCCCTGGCTCAGCGACCTGCCGTTTGTGGGGCCGGCGCTGTTCCGCCAGCATCCCATGGTCTATATCGCGATGGCGCTGACCGCCGGGCTGATCTGGTTGTTGTACCGCACCCGCGCCGGCCTGGTGCTGCGTTCGGTCGGCGAAAGCCCGGAGTCGGCGCATGCGCTGGGCTACCCGGTGCGGCGCATCCGGCTGGCGGCGGTGGTGGCCGGCGGCGCCTTGTGCGGCCTGGCCGGCGCCTATGTCTCGGTGGTGTACACCCCGCTGTGGGTCGAGGGCATGATTGCCGGCAAGGGCTGGATTGCGCTGGCGCTGACCACCTTTGCGACCTGGCGTCCGGCACGGGTGTTGCTTGGTGCCTACCTGTTCGGGGGGGTGACCATGCTGCAGTTTCATTTGCAGGGCTTGGGCGTCGATGTGCCGCCCCAGTTGCTGACCATGCTGCCCTATCTGGCCACCATCGTGGTGCTGGTGCTGATCTCGCGCAACCCGCGCTGGATCCGGCTCAACATGCCGACCTCGATAGGCAAGCCTTTCCATCCGGGGGCCTGATGTCCCGGCCCATAATCGGGGTTTTGCGCCTCGCTACCCTTAACCGCAACCGTCGTTACAGGAGATGACATGACTGACCTACAAAAACGTTCATTGCTCAAGCTGGCAGCCTTGTCGGCCGTCGCTTCCGCTGCCCTCATCGGTTGCGGCAAGAAGGAAGAACCCGCGCCGGCGCCCGCGCCCGCCCCTGTGGCCGCCGCACCGGCCAAGCCCGAGCCGCTGAAAATTGCCTTCGCCTACATCGGCCCGGTCGGCGACGGCGGCTGGACCTTTGCGCACGACAACGGCCGCAAGGCCATCGAGAAGGAATTCGGCGACAAGGTGGTCACCAGTTATGTCGAGAAGGTGCCCGAGTCGGCCGATGCCGAGCGTGTCATCCGCGACATGGCCGGCCAGGGCAACAAGCTGATTTTCGGCACCACTTTCGGCTACATGGAGCCCATGCTCAAGGTCGCCAATGACACCAAGGGCGTGAAGTTCGAACACGCCACCGGCTACAAGACCGCCGAGAACATGCGCACCTACGACAGCCGAACCTACGAAGGCGCCTACATGGCCGGTGTGATCGCCGGCAAGATGAGCAAGACCGGCACCCTGGGCGTGGTCGGCTCGGTGCCGATTCCCGAAGTCGTGCGCAACATCAACGCCTTCACGCTGGGCGCGCAGTCGGTCAACCCCAAGGCCAAGACCAAGGTGGTGTGGGTCAACGAGTGGTTCAACCCGCCCAAGGAAACCGAAGCCGCCACCGCGCTGATCAACGGCGGCGCCGACGTGTTGTTCCAGAACACCGACTCGTCGGCCGTGCTGCAGACCGCCGAGAAGATGAACAAGCGCGCCTTCGGCTGGGATTCGGACATGACGGCCTACGGCCCCAAGGCCCACCTCGGTTCGGCCGTGATCAACTGGGGTCCGTACTACATCAAGGCCGTCAAGGAAGCACTCGACGGCACCTGGGCCACGGGCCAGAGCTGGTGGGGCGTCAAGGAAGGCGCGATCGACATGGTGTCGATTGCCGCCGACGTGCCGGATGAGACCAAAAAGCGCGTCGACGAGATCAAGGCCGGCCTGAAAGACGGCAGCTTCTCGATCTGGAAAGGCCCGATCATGGACAACACCGGCAAGGAACTGATTGCCAAGGACACGGTCGCCGACGACAAGTTTCTCGGTGGCCTGAAAACCTACGTCAAGGGCGTGGAAGGCAAGGTTCCGGGCAACTGATGTCCTGCGCACTCGCCCTCTGCCTGCGGGAGGGGGTGAGGGTGAGGGATCCAGGCTGCCTTCGCGCAGCCTTTTTCGTTTTCTGGAGCCAACATGAATTCTTTCGCCGACATTTCGCCTGAGCGCCTGCCGGCCCTGCTGCAGGCCATGCCCAAGGCCGAACTGCATATCCACATCGAAGGCTCGCTTGAGCCCGAGCTGATTTTTGCGCTGGCGCAGCGCAACCGCATCGCGCTGCCGTACGCCAGTGTGGAAGAACTGCGCAGCGCCTACGCCTTCACCAACCTGCAGAGCTTTCTGGATATCTATTACGCCGGCGCCAGCGTGCTGATCGGGGAGCAGGATTTTTACGACATGGCGCATGCCTACTTCGTGAAGGCCGCGTCCGATCACGTGGTCCATGCCGAGCTGTTTTTCGACCCGCAGACCCATACCGCGCGCGGCGTTGCGATGGAAACGGTGATCACCGGCCTGCACCGCGCCTGTGTGGATGCCGAGGCCGAATTCGGCATCAGTGCCGCGCTGATTTTGTGTTTTTTGCGCCACCTCAGCGAAGAAGAGGCTTTCGACACCCTGGCGCAGGCGCTGCCGTACCGCGACAAGTTCATCGGTGTCGGCCTCGATTCCGGCGAGGTCGGCAACCCGCCCGAGAAGTTCGCGCGTGTATTTGCGCGCTGCCGCGAACTGGGGCTTCACCTGGTGGCGCACGCGGGCGAGGAGGGACCGCCGGCCTACATCTGGACCGCGCTGGACGTCCTGAAGGTCGAGCGCATCGACCACGGCGTGCAGGCGATCCGGGACCCGGCGCTGATGCAGCGGCTGGCACGCGACCGCATCGCGCTGACGGTGTGCCCGCTGTCCAATCTCAAGCTCTGCGTGTTCCCCGAACTGGCGCAGCACAACCTGCGCCAGCTGCTGGACGCCGGACTGGCCGTCACCATCAACTCCGATGACCCGGCCTATTTCGGCGGCTACATGAACGACAACTTCATGCAGACCTTTGCGGCGGTCGGCCTGGATGCGCGGCACGCCTACACGCTGGCCCGCAACAGCTTCGAGGCGAGTTTTATCGACGAGGCGGCAAAGCGCCGCCACATCACGCGGCTGGACGATTGTTTCGAAAGCTTTCGCGGATAAGGCGCCGCGACGCGCCGGCTTTGCTCAGAGCAGGGAAAGGCCGGGACCTTCCGGCTCGGCCGGCAGCCCGAGCACGGTCCGCACCACATGCATCAGCGCGTCGGCCTCGAAGGGCTTGGTGACATAACCGTCCGCGCCCGCAGCCAGGCCTTTGAGTACCGCCTCGCGTGTGGCCTTGCCGGTCAGCATGATGACCGGCACGTCCTTGAGCAGGGGATGCTGGCGCAAGCGCAGCAGGATGTCAAAACCGTCGGCGTCGGGCAGCACCACATCGAGCACGATCAGGTCCGGCGCCGGTTGCTTGCGGAACTCGGCCACCACTTCCTCGCGGTTGCTCGCCACCCGCACCTTGAAACCCTCGAATGTCAGGTAGCTCTGGATGAATTTGGCCAGCATGGGCTCGTCGTCCACCACGATGGCCGACAGCGACTGGCCCGGCTCGCGGGGTTTGGCCGGGCCGCGCGGCCTGGCGATGCGGACGTAGTAGCCGGCCTTTTTCAGCGAGGCCGCGCCCGTGTCTGCCTCGGCTTCGGCCTGGGTCGCTTCGAAATCGTTGATGCGCACGTTGAACTGGTCGGCAAAGGGATCAACTTCCGCCAGCATCACCAGCTTCTTGTCCTGAAGCGCCATGAACGCTGCCGTGAAGACGCCGGCGGCTGCCGATGTCATGCCGGCCCTGAGCTGGCTCAGGCTCTGGGAGCCGTCAATCCGGACCAGCAGTTCGATTTCTGCCGGGCTGAGGGCGGTCGCGCCGCTGCGCAACTCTTCCTGGCCCCGGGTCGTGAGCGTGTAAACGTCCTTGTCATGCATCTGCATCTTGGCGGCCTTCTTAGACGGGTGACACTGTTTTCCGGGATTATCGCCTCCCGGTTGGACCCGCGGCCGGTTTCGGGCGCGGGCCGCACTATGATTGTGCAAGACCTGCCGATTCCCTGACCATGAAACGCCCGATTCTCGCCCTTGCCTTCAGTTGCTTCGCTGCGGGTGTGGCTGCCCAGTGGACGCCGGTCATGGTCGACGAAATGGTGATCACCTACATTGACCGTGACACCTTGCGCGGCAGGGGCGGCATGGTCCGCATGTGGTGGCTGATGGATTACCAGCTGGTGCAGATCACCAACGAAAAAGGCTACTTTTCGCGTTTGCACCACAGCGAATTCGACTGCAAGGGCCAGAAGACACGCCTGCTGTCTGTGGCACTGCTGTCCGAACGCATGGGTCATGGCCAGACGGTGTTCGAAGATCCGCTGCCGCGCAAGTGGGAGCCGGTGCGGGATGGGACTTTCCAGGACGCCTTGTTTGACATCGCCTGTCTCAACTATTGACCCCCACGGTTGTTCGCTTCGCGCACTCCCTGCCTCCAGCCCCGAGGAGCTTCCGTTCGGCCTGAGCCTGTCAAAGGTGCGCCTGCGGACGGCCAAAGCCGGATCCGCGGCCTGCTGGTAAAGACCTGGGCGCGAGCGCTGCCGGACTGAGCGGCTAAAATAGAGCCTCACCCTGCGCTGTCCCGGCGCTCGGTGATTTTTATTTTCCGGGGCCATGTAGAGGACCACCATGTATAAAAACCTCGCTGCCGCGTTCGCGGCCGCCTGTTTGATTTCACCTGTTTTTTCCCAGACGGCTGCGCCCGTGAAGGCGCCGCTGAAGATCGGCTTTGTTTATGTCGCCCCCATCACCGAGGCCGGCTGGGTGCGCCAGCATGAAGACGCGCGCAAGGCCGTCGAGGCCGCGCTGGGCGGCCAGGTCACGACGACCTATGTCGAAAACGTGGCCGAAGGCGCGGATGCCGAACGCGTGATCCGCGACTTGGCGCAGCAGGGCCACCAGCTGATCTTCACGCCGAGTTTCGGCTACATGGAGCCGACGCTCAAGGTGGCCAGGGACTTTCCCGATGTGAAGTTCGAGTCCATCACCGGCTACAAGACCGCCGCCAATGTGGCGGTGGCCAACGCGCGGTATTACGAAGGCCGCTACCTGGCCGGCATCGCCGCCGGCCGGCTGGCGTCCAGCGCCGGTTATGTCGCGGGTTTTCCAATTCCCGAGGTGATCCAGGGCATCAATGCCTTCACCCTGGGCATGCGCTCGGTCAATCCCGCGGCCGAGGTCAAGGTGGTCTGGCTGGGCGCCTGGTTCGACCCGCCGCGCGAGCGTGATGCGGCCATGACGCTGTTCAACCAGGGCGTGGAGATCATCGCCTTTCACACCGGTTCCACCGCGGTGATGGCCGCGGCGCAGGAGCGCGGCAAACTCGCGATTGCCTACCACTCTGACATGCGCAAGGTCGCCCCGGATGCCCAGGTGCTGGCGGTGACGCACCAGTGGGGCGACTACTACACCCGGCGCGCGCGGGCCGTGCTCGACGGCAGCTGGAAAAGCACGGCGCTGTGGGGCGGCGTGAAGCAAGGCATGATCCGCGTCGACAGCTTCGGCCCCAAGGTGCCGAAAAAAGTGCTTGAGGAGGTGCTGGCGCGCCAGAAGGACATCGCTGCCGGCAGGCTGCACCCGTTCCGGGCGCGCACGGCGCTGCTGGACAACGAGGGCCGCGAGGTGCTCGCTGCCGGCCAGACACTGTCGGACGCGCAAATCCTGGGCATGAACTTCCTGGTGCAGGGCGTGCAGGGCAAGCTGGGCAAATAAACCTTATGCGCGCCGGCATATCAGCGGCGCCCGGGGCTGGGGTAAGCTTTCACGGATGAAAGCCTGGCGCGCCTCCCTCCTTTATTTCCCCGAGCCGGCGCAGGCGGTGCTGGAGACCGACGGCCTGCTGGTGACCGGCGCCGACGCCGAGGGCCGCCAGGTGGTGCTGGCCATCGGCAGTTACGGCGCGCTGGCGCCGCGTTTTCCCGATCTGGACATCACACACCTGCCGGGGCGCATCCTCGCGCCGGGTTTTGTGGACATGCACATCCACTACCCGCAACTCGACGTGATCGGTTCACCCGCCGAAGGTCTGCTGCCCTGGCTGGAGAACTACACCTTTCCGCACGAAAGCCGGTTTCACGATGCCGCGCACAACAGCGAGGCGGCCAGCTTCTTCGTCGATGAACTGTTGCGCCACGGCGTGACCACGGCGCTGGCCTTTGCCACCTCGCACCCGGCTTCGGTCAAGGCCTTGCT
Organism: Paenacidovorax caeni; assembly: GCA_943370985.1. Taxonomy (GTDB): domain Bacteria; phylum Pseudomonadota; class Gammaproteobacteria; order Burkholderiales; family Burkholderiaceae_C; genus Polaromonas; species Polaromonas caeni_A. The sequence goes on along the minus strand of CALRTF020000057.1, from coordinate 9,517 downwards.
CGGCGAAGCGCAGCGCCGCAGCCTGCGAATGATCGCCGGCAAGGTGCTGCAGGACCAGCACTCGCCGGACGGCGTGCGCGACAACACCGAACAAAGCCTGATAGATACCGAAGCATTGATCACACGCTGGCATGGCGTGGACCGGCTCGGCTACGCGATCACGCCGCGCTTTGTGCCGAGTTGCAGCGAAGCGCAATTGCGCGGCGCCGGCGAGCTGGCCGCGCGTTACGCCGACGTCTGGATCCAGTCACATGTGGCCGAGAACAGGGACGAGGTGGCCTGGGTGCGCGAACTGTATCCGCAGGCGCGCAGCTACCTCAGCGTCTATGAGCAGTTCGGCCTGCTGCGCCCGCGCGCCGTGTACGCACATTGCATCCACATCGACGATGAAGACCGCGCGCTGATGCGCGCCACCGGCACGGCCGCGGCCGTCAGCCCGACCAGCAACCTGTTCCTGGGCAGCGGGTTTTTCGATTACCAGGCGGCGGACCGCACCGGCTTCCTCTACGGCCTGGCCAGCGATGTCGGCGGCGGCACCAGCTTCAGCCCGTTTCACACCATGCTGGCGGCCTATTACGTGGGCCGGGAAGGGCAGACCAAGTCCGGCGTGTCCCTCAGCCCGCAGCAGCTGTGGTGGCAACACACCGGCGGCGCGGCGCGCGCGCTGGGGCTGGAGGGAGTGGTCGGCAACCTGCTGCCCGGCTGCGAGGCCGACTTCGTGGTCCTCGATCCGCAGGCAACAAAGCTGCTGGCGCGCAAGACGGCGCAGGCCGGCAGCCTGGACGAGCTGCTGTTCGCGCTGATCGTGCTCGGCGACGACCGGGTGGTCGAGACCAGCGTGATTTCGCAGGCAGCGGCGGCCTCAGCGGTTTCGAGGCAAGTCTGAAGCCAAATCGGCCGCTAGCCCCCGTCGGACAAGCGTAATCTGCTATCAAAAACAGAGCTTTTGAGGCTCAGGCCGGCACGCTGCCCTGGTTCGGGATACCGTCCATGGGCGCTTCGTCGGTGCCTATGGTCGTGCGCGTGAAGGACTCCACCTGCTTGCGCGCGGCTTCGGGGTCGCGCAGCCAGTCGGTGTAAAAGCTGAAGGGGCAGGTCGCCACGCCCTTGTCGCCGTCGCCCGAGTTGATCATGCCGGTGTAGCCGCGGTGCAGCAGCTTGAACAAATGGTTTTCCGACTGGCCGTTGCGCCGGAAGTCGCGGATCAGGTGTTTGGACAGCGCCGCGTACTGGATGCCCATGTCCTCCTCGCCGCATTCGCCGAGGGTGCGGCCGTCGAAACCGATGATGGCCGAGTGGCCGAAATAGGAGTAGACGCCGTCGAAGCCGGCCGCGTTGGCGACCGCCACATAGGTGTTGTTGGCAAACGCCATGGCCTTGCTGATCAGGATCTGCTGCTCCTTGGCCGGGTACATATACCCCTGGCAGCGCACGATCAGTTCGGCGCCCTTCATCGCGCAGTCGCGCCAGATCTCCGGGTAGTTGCCGTCGTCGCAGATGATGAGGCTGACCTTCAGGCCCTTGGGCCCGTCGCTGACATAAGTGCAGTCGCCCGGGTACCAGCCTTCGATCGGCACCCAGGGCATGATCTTGCGGTACTTCTGCACGATCTCGCCCTGGTCGTTCATCAGGATCAGCGTGTTGTAGGGCGCCTTGTGCGGGTGTGCTTCATGGCGCTCGCCGGTGATCGAGAACACGCCCCAGACTTTGGCCTCACGGCAGGCAGCGGCAAACACATCGGTCTCCGCGCCGGGGACAGTCGCGGCGTTTTCGTACATCTCGCCGGTGTCATACATGATGCCGTGCGTGCTGTACTCGGGAAAGATCACCAGATCCAGCCCGGGCAGGCCTTTTTTCATGCCGACCACCATGCGCGCGATGTTGCGCACGTTGTCCATCACCTCGGCATGTGTATGCAGGCGCGGCATCTTGTAGTTGACGACCGCCACGCCGACGGTGTCCTTGCTGCTCGAAATATCGCCGTGAACCATGATCAGAACTCCTTGTTGTTTCGCCTAACCACTGCACTCACCAACCTGCACCCTCCAGCCAGAACACCGCGGAACCGGCTATGCCGGGCCGCAGGTGTTGCCCCCGGGGGGAAGCGCCGCAGGCGCCTCGGGGGGAACCATCTCACCGCGGATATGGCTCTGCCAGTCCGCAGGTGTTGCCCCCTTGAGGGGCTGAGGACCGCGGCTCCAAGCCTGCCTGCGCAGGCTTGGACGGTTCCGAAGAGCCCCCGCGTCCCGCGGTGACACGGGGCGCCGCAGGCGCTTCGGGGGGAGCCATCTCTAGTGACTGATCATCCAGGGCCGCTTGCTCGGGAAAGCCTTGTTGCCGTTGGGTGCGGTCACGGTGGCGCCGCGTTTTCCGGTCGAACAGCACCCGCAGCCGGCCGGGTGTTTGAGCCGCGCATAACTGCCCGAACTTTTCGGTTCATGGCGCGCGCGTTCGTTGGTCGCCAGGGCCAGCCGTGTGCCGCCTTCCATCAGGGCCAGCGCGGGGGCGCTGGCAAGAATGCGCGGCGCCACACCGCCGCAGGACGGGCAGGCCGCGTTCTGGTTGCGCATGGCCACCGAACGCAGCGCGTCGAAGCTGCCGCACTGCGCGCAGTCGTAGTCATAGGTCGGCATGGTGGGTCGCCTACCTGATGTCGTGCGACAGCGGCATGTCGATCTTGCCGTCGATGTGTTTGATCGGTCCCGCCGCGCTCGGGTTGATGTCGAAGTCGAAGATCTGCGTCGGCAGCCAGAGCGTGGCGCAGGCGTTGGGCACATCGACCACGCCGCTGATGTGGCCCTGCACCGGCGCCGTGCCGAGGATGGAATAGGCCTGGGCGCCGGAGTAGCCGAACTTCTTGAGGTACTCGATCGCGTTCAGGCAGGCCTGGCGGTAGGCGACGTTGACGTCGAGGTAATACTGTTTGCCGGCCTCGTCCACCGAGATGCCTTCGAAGATCAGGTAGTCGTTGTAGGCCGGCGTGATCACGCTGGGCTTGAAGATCGGGTTTTTGATGCCGTACTTGGCCATGCCGCCCTTGATCAGCGTGACCTTCATGTGCACCCAGCCGGCCATCTCGATGGCGCCGCAGAAGGTGATTTCGCCGTCGCCCTGGCTGAAATGCAGGTCACCGACCGAGAGGCCCGCGCCGTCCACATAGACCGGGAAAAACACCTTGGAGCCGCGCGACAAATCCTTGATGTCGCAGTTGCCGCCGTGTTCGCGCGGCGGCACGGTGCGGGCGCCCTCGGCGGCGGCCTTGGCTTTGGCCTCGCCTTTCATCTTGCCCATGTGGGCGGTGCCGGGGGAGGGTGGATTGGCCAGGCCGCCGGTCGGGTTGGTGTCGATCAGCTGCTGCTCACGCTGGTTCCACAGGTCCAGCATCTTCTTGTCGGGCAGGCAACCGATCAGGCCAGGGTGGATCAGGCCGGCGAAATTGACGCCGGGAATGTGGCGCGAGCTGGTGAACATGCCCTTGAAGTCCCAGATCGATTTCTGCGCTTCGGGAAAATGTTCGGTCAGGAAACCGCCGCCGTTTTTCTTCGAGAAAAAGCCGTTGAAGCCCCAGAGGCTGTCGGGCTTGGCGCCTATGTCCAGCAGGTCCACCACCAGCAGGTCGCCGGGCTCGGCACCCTTGACGCCGACCGGGCCCGACAGGTAGTGCACCGTCGTGAGGTCAATGTCGCGCACGTCGTCGGCACTGTCGTTGTTCTTGATGAAGCCACCGGTCCAGTCGAAGGTCTCGAGGATGAAGTCGTCGCCCGGGTTGACCCAGCAGGCCATCGGGATGTCCGGGTGCCAGCGGTTGTGGATGTTCTCGTTTTCGGTCGGCGACTTGGTCAGGTCAACCTTGATCAGTGTATCGGTCATGCTCTTGCTCCTGGAGGGGTGGTGAAACGGGAAACGGCGTGAAATTCAGACGGAGAGAAACTGCTTGATGCGCGCCGTGTCGGTGGCGGCGCGTGTGCTTTCGTGCACCAGCCGGCCGCCCTCGATCACGAACAGGCGGTCGGCCACGTCCATGGCAAAACTCAGCACCTGTTCGGACACGATGATGGTGATCTCGCGCATCTTGCGGATCTCGTTGAGCGCGCGCGCGATGTCCTTGATGATGGACGGCTGAATGCCTTCGGTCGGCTCATCGAGCAGCAACACCTTGGGGTTGGTCACCAGCGCGCGCGCAATCGCGAGCTGCTGCTGCTGGCCGCCCGAGAGGTTGCCGCCCTTGCGGTGGCGCATGTCGAACAGCACCGGGAACAGCGCGTAGATTTCTTCGGGGACCTGCTTGTGGCGCACGTTCTCCAGCCCGGTCTGGATGTTTTCCAGCACCGTCAGGGTCGGGAAGATCATGCGGCCCTGGGGCACATAGGCCACGCCCTTGGCGACCCGCTGGTAACTCTCGTCTTTCGAGATGTCCTGGCCATCCACTTCTATCGTTCCCGATTTCAGCGGCAGGATGCCGATCAGGGACTTGAACAGCGTGGTTTTTCCCATGCCGTTGCGGCCCATGATGGCAACGGTCTCGTCCTTCTTTGCGGAAAAACTGATGCCGTGCAGCGCTTCGCTCTGGCCGTAGCTGACGTGCAGGTTGTTGACGTTGAGCATGTGGTTCTCCTTAATGGCCCAGGTAGACGTCGATCACGCGCGGATCGGCCTGCACTTTTTCCATCGACCCTTCGGCCAGGATCTTTCCCTGGTGCATGACGGTCACCTTGTCGGCGATGCGCTTGACGAACTCCATGTCGTGTTCGATGACAATCATGGCGCGACCCTTGCAGATGCGTTGCAGCAGTTCGGCCGTGAGTTCGCGCTCGCGCACGCTCATGCCGGCGATCGGTTCGTCCAGCATCAGCAGCTCGGGGTCCTGCATCAGCAGCATGCCGATTTCCAGCCACTGCTTCTGGCCGTGCGACAGCAACCCGGCCTCGGTGTCGAGTTGCGCATCGAGACCGATCTCGGCGGCGACAGCCCGTACCTGCGCCTTGACCTCGTCGCTGCGCTTGAAAAACAGTGCGCCGAACACACCGCGTCCGCGCGGGAAGGACACCTCGAGGTTCTGGAACACGCTCAAGTTTTCGTAGATCGAGGGCGTCTGGAACTTGCGGCCTATGCCCGAGCGCACGATCTGGTACTCGGGCAGTTTGGTCATCTCGCTGTTCTTGAACTTGATGCTGCCGGCGCTGGCGCGCGTCTTGCCGCAGATCAGGTCCAGCAGCGTGGTCTTGCCGGCGCCGTTGGGGCCGATGATCACGCGCAGCTCGTTCTGGTCCACATAGAGGTTCAGGCTGTCGATGGCCTTGAAACCGTCGAAGGACACGGTGAGGTCTTCGACCGACAGGACAAAATCAGTGTTGCTCATGGCGGGTCCCGGTTTATGTTTGCTGGCCGCTCATGCCGGCAGGCAAGGCGGGCGCTTCACTGCCGGCGGCGGGCGCCACCGGCGGCGACGGGGGTGCGGCTGCCGGCGCCTGGCGTTTGGCAAAACGGCGGGCCAGCCACGGTTTGACGCGGTTGTTGTAAACACCGGCCAGGCCGTCGGGAAAGGCCAGCACCACCCCGAGGAACATGCCGGCCATCAGGAACAGCCAGAGGTCGGGGAAACTCTCGGAGAAATAGGTCTTGCCGAAGTTGACCAGCAGCGCGCCGTAAACCGCGCCGACAAGCGACATGCGGCCGCCGACCGCCGCAAAAATCACCATCTCGATCGAGGGCACGATGCCGACCAGCGAGGGCGACATGAAACCGACCTGCAGCGTGAACATCGCGCCGCCGACGGCCGACAGCAGGGCGGCCAGGCAGAAGGCGAAGATGCGGAACATGGCGACGTCGTAACCGGAGAAACGCACGCGGTCTTCCTTGTCGCGCATGGCCAGCAGCAGGGTGCCGAGCTTGCTGCGCTGTATCCAGGCGCACAGCACGATGGCGCCCAGCAGCAGGCCGCTGGTCAGGAAGTAGAGGATGTACTTGGCGCTGTCGGTGCGGGTGTCCCAGCCCATCAGGGTCTTGAGGTCGGTCATGCCGTTGACGCCACCGGTATACCCCTGCTGGCCGATGATCAGCACGGTCAGGATCAGCGCCACCGCCTGCGTGATGATGGCGAAGTAGACGCCACCGACGCGCCGCTTGAACATGGCGTAACCGATGATGAAGGCCAGCAGCGTCGGCACCACCAGGATCAGCAGCAGCGTCAGCGGAAAGGACTGGAAGGGCTTCCACCAGAGCGGCAGCGCGGTGATCTGGTTCCAGTCCATGAAATCGGGGATGCCGGGTGTGGACTGGATCTTGGTGGTGATGGGGTCGCTGGCTTCCAGCTTGAGGAACATGGCCATGCCGTAGCCGCCCAGGCCGAAGAACACGCCCTGGCCCAGGCTCAGCACGCCGCCATAACCCCAGAGCATCACCAGGCCCAGCGCGACGAAGGCGTAACTGAGGTATTTGCCGACCAGGTTCAGGCGGAACAGGTCGAGCGCGAGCGGAAAGACCACCAGCAGGACCAGCGCCAGCAGCAGCACGCTGCCCATGCTGTTGCGCTCTACCCATGACTTGATGCTGTTCATGAAAAACTCCGGTTGTCGGGAAGGGTGTGGAACATCTCAGCGCCGCACTTTGGAAGCGAACAGGCCTTGCGGGCGCAGCATCAAAATCGTCACGATGGCCATCAGGGTCAGCACCTTGGCCATCGAGCCGGTCATGAAAAACTCGGCAATCGACTGCGTCTGCGCAATGCCGAAGGCCGAGACCACGGTGCCCAGCAGGCTGGCCGCGCCGCCGAAGGTGACGACCAGGAAGGCATCCACGATGTAGAGCGAGCCGCTGGTCGGGCCGGTCGAGCCGATGGTGGTGAAGGCCGCGCCGGCCACGCCGGCGATGCCGCAGCCGATGGCGAAGGTCAGGCGGTCGGTCTTCTTGGTATTGATGCCGGTGGCGTTGGCCATCACGCGATTGGCCACCGTGGCGCGCACCCGCAGGCCCCAGCGTGACTTGTGCAGCGCGACCAGCACGCCGCAGGTCACCACCAGCGTCAGTGCCATCACGAACATGCCGTTGATCGGGATGTCCAGGCCTTCGGCCGGCGCCCAGGAACCCATCAGCCAGTCGGGCAGGGTCGGGCTGACTTCCTTGGCGCCGAAGGTGGTGCGGAAGATCTGCTGCATGCCCAGCGACAGGCCCCAGGTCGCCAGCAGGGTGTCGAGCGGGCGTTTGTAGAGGTGGCGGATGAACGCCCATTCGGCCAGCCAGCCGGCGGCAAAGGCGAAGGCGAAGGCCGCAACGATGGCAAACGGGAAATAGGCCTGCACAAAACCCGGCGCATAGGTTTCGGACAGATGGGAAGCCAGGTAGATGGTGTAAGCGCCTATGGTCATGAACTCGCCGTGCGCCATGTTGATCACACCCATCTGGCCAAAGATGATGGCCAGCCCCAGCCCCATGAGCAGCAGCACGGAAAACAGGCTGAGGCCGGCAAAACCTTGCATCAGGCCGATGTTGAGCATTTCGGAAACGGTCATGGCAGACTCCGGGGACGGCGTTGAAGGAACACAGGCGTTGCGGGAAAGCCCCTGCCGGCTCAGCCCGCCACCAGGCGGACTGAACCGGCAGGGGCGCCCGGCTTACTGGTAGCCTTTGGGGAAGGGGTTGGGTTCGATCAGCGCGGGCGACTCGGCCACCACCTTGAACTGGCCGTCGGTCTGGGCCATGCCGATGCGGGCCTTGCTCCACAGGTGATGGTTCTCGTGCACCTTCACATAACCTTCGGGCGCAGTTTTCAGCTCGATGCCGGCCGATGCGGCGGCGATCTTGTCCACGTCGAAGCTGCCGGCCTTCTCGACGGCGGCTTTCCACAACCAGGGGCCGAGGTAACCGGCCTGGGTCACGTCGCCGATCACCGCGTCCTTGCCGTACTTGGCCTTGAATGCCGACACAAAGGCCTTGTTGTTCGGGTTGTCCAGCGACTGGAAGTACTTCATGGAGGCGTAGAAGCCGTTCATGTTTTCACCGCCAATGCCCAGCACCTCGTCCTCGGTGACCGAGATGGTCAGCAGGAACTGCTTGGCAGCGGTGACGCCGGCGGCCTTGAGCTGCTTGTAGAAGGCGACGTTGGAACCGCCGACCACGGCGATGAAGATGCAGTCGGGCTTGGCCACCTTGATCTTGTTGATCAGCGAGTTGAAGTTGGTGTGGCCCAGCGGGTAATACTCCTCGCCGACGACCTTGCTGCCGGGCAGGTGCGCTTCGATGTGTTTGCGGCCAATCTTCATCGAGGTACGCGGCCAGATGTAGTCGGAGCCGACCAGGAAAAAGGTCTTGGCTTTTTTCTCTTTCGAGGCCCAGTCCAGGCCGTAGAGGATTTGCTGCGTGGCTTCCTGGCCGGTGTAGATCACGTTTTTGCTCTGCTCCAGGCCTTCGTAGAAGGTCGGGTAGTACAACATGCCGTTTTCCTTCTCGAAGATCGGCAGCACGGCCTTGCGCGAGGCCGAGGTCCAGCAGCCGAAGACGGCCGCGACCTTGTCGTTGACCAGCAGCTTTTTGGATTTTTCGGCAAAGGTCGGCCAGTCGGAAGCGCCGTCTTCCTTGATCACCTTGATCTTGCGGCCCAGCACGCCGCCCGCGGCGTTGATCTGGTCGATCGCCAGTTGCTCGGCCTGGATCGAGCCGGTCTCGGAAATCGCCATGGTGCCGGTGGCCGAATGCAGCTGGCCCACGGTGACTTCGGTGTCGGTGACCGCGAGTTTGGTGGTGTTGACCTTGGCGGTGGGAAAAGCCTGCGCCTGGGCCCAGCCCGGCAGGCCGGCCAGCGGCAGGGCGGCGGCCATGCCCTGCACAAGTCGCCTGCGGTTGATGAGGGAAGGCTGGGAAGATGTGTCGCGATCGTCGTTGGACATGATGCTGGGCTCCTGCGGTTGATGAAAAGGTGAACGAAAAGAAAGGGCTGCTTGCTGAAACGGATCATGTTCACAAGCGCGCGCAGGCCCTATACGTCAATCAACGTAGGGCCCCGTCTTGAGCCCGTGCACCAGATGCGGGCACACTTCTTGCGCACCGGTGTGCAGGGCGCCCGCAGGCGTGTTTTCGCCACCCGGCTGTCCGACGGAGGCTGTCTCTTGACCATTGCCACACAAAAAATATTCCGCATACGCCGCGAATACAACGCCTGGGTCGCCGACGAATCCATCGAGGACTACGCGCTGCGCTATACCTCGCGCAGCTTTCGCAAGTGGTCGGAGTGGCGCGTCGGCAACACCGCTTTTGGTGCGGTGTCCTTTCTGGCGCTGGAAGCCATAGGCGGGGCGATTGCGCTGAACTACGGTTTCACCAATGCGCTATGGGCCATCATCGTGGTGGGGCTGATCACCTTTTTGACCGGCTTGCCCATCAGTTATTACGCCGCGCGTTACGGCGTCGACATGGACCTGCTGACACGTGGCGCCGGCTTCGGCTACCTCGGCTCGACCATCACCTCGCTGATCTACGCGAGTTTCACCTTCATCTTTTTCGCGCTGGAGGCGGCCATCATGGC
>CALRTF020000056.1:0-17478 GCA_943370985.1 Paenacidovorax caeni | reverse complement strand
TGTGATCGCGATTCCGAAAACCGGCGATCCGCAGCGCCTGCGCGAGAACCTCGCTGCCGCAGACATCGTGCTCGATGCCGCGCAAGTGGCGGAACTCGATGCCCTGTTCCCGCCGCCCGCCGGCCCCACGCCGCTCGAGATGATCTAGGCGGGACCTTCAGGCCAGTTGCGTCGCCGCTTCGAACAGCGCAAACAACTCGCGCTGCCACGGCCCTTCGCTGTCCACCGCGGTCTGCACCAACACGGTCTGGGTCTTGCGGTCCACCAGCACACGCTGGCCATGGTGGCCGTTCATCATCATCCAGGAGCCGTCGGCTTTGGGGTGCCAGAAAAAACACTTGTAACCCATGCCCGGCATGGCCGTGCCGTGGCGCACCTGGGCATCTTTGTCCGACCAGGACGCGCATTCATGGATCCAGGACGCGCTGACCACCTGGCGGCCGTTCATGGCACCGTTTTGTGCGACGAGCTGGCCGAGCCGCGCCCAGTCGCGCAGGCGGGCCGCAAAACCGATGCAGTTGTATTCCTTGCCCAGCGAGTCGGTCAGCCAGCTCGCGTCGGCTTCAGCGCCCAGCGGCTGCCACAGCAGCTCCTGGGCAAAGGCCGCCAGCGGTTTGCCGGTCACGCGGCGTATCACCATGCCGATGGTCAGCGGGCACAACTCGTTGTAGTTGTAGCGCGCGCCCTGCGGGCCTTCGCTCTGGTTCCAGTCCCTGACCGTCAGCTCCAGGTCGCTGTTTTTGCGCAGAAAGGCCTTGGGGTAGATCTGCGGGTTGTCGCGGTCATGCAGCACCGCGGCGCCGCTGGACATGTTGGACAGGTTGCGCAGCGTGATGCTGCCATGCAGCGTGCCCCTGAGTTCCTCGACATAGGCCTGCGCCGTGTCGTCGAGCGAACGGATCAGGCCGCGGTCCAGGCAGATGCCCAGCAGCAGCGAGGTGATGCTTTTGGCCATGGACCAGCTGGTCAGGCGCATGTCGGGCTGGCGTCCGAAGCGGTAATGCTCGGCCAGGATCACGCCCCGGCGTGCGATCAGGAGGCCGGTGACGGGCAGGCCCTGGGCATACTCGCCGGGGGTCTTGGTGAACACACCCCAGCGATAACGGATGTCGTCGCGCAGCTGAAGCGCCAGCGGGCTGGCCTGCGCCGGCGCCGTCAGCATGTGCAGCGGAAACATTTTTTCGTAGCCGCCCGAATAGTTGCCGACGCGCAATTCCTTGTGGCCGGCCCAGTTCGGCGGGTTGCCCCAGCCGCCGGGGTAGTTCAGGGCCTCGCCCCAGGCCTCGTTGGCCCCTGCGGCCGGCGCAGGCAGCAGGGGCAGGGCAGCGGCGGATAGCAGGAGGGCGCGTCGTTTCATGGCAGGCCTGGGGTGAGCTTCGGGAGGCAAACGGGCATGATCGCCCCCCGGATCGTAGCTGCGAATCCGCGCCTGGCGCGCCGGCCCTTGCGGTGGCTTAAAATAACGGGTTCTGCCATTTTTCCAACCCGGAGCCCTCCATGCCCAAAAAAATCCGCGTCGAAGCCGACATCTGCGCCCCCAAACCCGTTCCTGCACCCGGCATGACCCGCACCGCTGGCCGTGGCCAGAAGGTCAGCCTGGAGCGCGGCACCTGGACCCGCAGCAAAAAGAACCCTGGCAAGCGCCCGCACAAAGGCGGTTAAGCCCCAGCCGGCCCCAGCTTCCATCGTGATCCACGGATGGAGGTGAAGTTGCGACAAGCCCCGGACGCCGGGGCTTTTTGCTGCGCGCCGCACGGACTGGCCTGGCTGGCCTGAGGCCATGGCTGTCTACCTGTTTGTCCTGCTCGCCGGTTTTGCCGCCGGTTGCCTTAGCGGTGTCATCGGCACCGGGTCTTCCATCCTGCTGCTGCCGGTGCTGGTCCATGCCTTCGGGCCGAAACAGGCTGTGCCCGTCATGGCGGTTGCCGCGGTCATGGCCAATTTGTCGCGGGTGCTGGCCTGGTGGCGCGAGGTCGACTGGAAGGCGGTCGGCGCCTACACCCTCACTGGCGTGCCGGCCGCAGCCCTGGGGGCCCGCACCCTGCTGGCCCTGCCTGCGAACATCGTTGAAATTTCGCTGGGCATTTTTTTCCTCGCGATGATCCCGGTCCGGCACCTGCTGTCGCGCCTTCAGTGGCAGGCGCGGCTGTGGCATCTCGCACTGGCCGGCGCCGTGATCGGCTTTCTGACCGGCATCGTGCTGTCGACCGGCCCGCTCAGTGTGCCGGTGTTCCTGGCGTACGGCCTGCTCAAGGGTGCCTTCCTTGCGACGGAGGCGGCCAGTTCGCTGGCCATCTACCTCAGCAAGGTGCTGACCTTCCGCGGGTTCGGCGCCTTGCCCTTTGACGTGCTGCTGCAGGGGCTGATCGTCGGCGCCTCGCTGATGGCCGGCACCTTCGCGGGCAAGGTGCTGGTGCTGCGCATGAGTGCGGCGGCACATGGGCATGTGCTCGATGGTTTGTTGCTGTTGTCAGGAATGGCCTTGCTGGCGGCGGCGTTGTCTTGATGGATTTGTCATCCCGGCTGGATCCGGGATACAGGAGGGCGATCAACCCACACCGTTCGGGCTGAGCCTGTCGAAGCCTTCTTTGCTTCGTTCGTTCGAGGCTTGCCAACAAGCCGGGGGTTGCCCGGCGGCAACTCACTTTCTTTTTGCGTCGCCAAAAAGAAAGTAAGCAAAGAAAAAGGCGACCCTGCTGTCTGCGTCCCTCCGCTTCGCTACGGGCAAGCTGCGGTGCTCGGTCCAGCCGGGGTCGAGCTCGACTCGCTTCGCTCAAAATCGCTCGCCCTGATCCGTCCGGCCCTGCGCTCCCCGGCGCATACAGAAGGGTGGGGAGCGGGGTGCGCAAGCAGCACACCTCCGCTTGTCATCCCGGACTTGACCCGGGATCCATCTCTGGCTACTTCCACGGTTGGTAGTTGATGCGCGTCTGCTGGCCGGGGGTTGCCCGGCAGCAAGTAACTTTCTTTTGCTTCGCCAAAAGAAAGTCACCAAAGAAAAGGCGACCCGATGGTCTGGGTCCCCTGCGCTGCTCGCCGAAAACGGGGCCGGGCTCGAACTCGCCTTCGGCTCAGACAATCGATCGCCCTGATCCATTTTTTGCTGCGCTCCTCGGCCCAGCCCGACGGGTGGGGGAGAAGACCGAATACCCATACAGAACCCAAATCCGGAGTCCTTGAAGCGCGAAGCGCTTCAAGGACGGGACTCCCAACGCGCGGTCATGTTTGCACGCGAGCGCAGCGCACGCGGCCAAATGAAGTCCCCCTCCATCGCCCAGCGGGGCGAGGGAGGGGTTAGGGGTGGGAGTGGGGAGTTAGAACAACTGCCCCAGGCAAGCCGCTACCGCAGCGTGATACCGAAACCGGAAGAAGACTACTTTCCGGCGCGGGTAAACACAAATATCCCCGCAATGACCAGAACCGTCCCCGCCGCCACCCACGCGGTGAAAGGTTCACCGAGGATCACCACGCCCATCAGGATGGTGGACATCGGCCCCACCATGCCGGCCTGCGAGGCCATGCTCGCGCCTATGCGTTCGATCGCCATCATCACCATCAGCACCGGTGCCACCGTGCACAGGGTGGCGTTGAGCAGGGACAGCCAGATCACCTCGGGCGCGACCGCTGCGGCACTCAGTGGCCGCAGCAGCACAAACTGCAGCAGGCAGCACAGGCAGGCCACGCTGCTGGCCAGGCCGACCAGCCGCAGGGCGCCCAGCCGCTTGACCAGCTCGCCGCTGTAGACCAGGTAAATCGCATAACTGACGGCACTGAGCAACACCAGCAGCGCGCCCCACGCGGCCTCCGGTCCCAGCAGGGTGATTTCATGGCCGAACACCAGCACCACACCGCCGTAACTGAGGGCCATGCCGATGATTTGCCGCGCGGTGATGCGCCGGCGGTACAGGACCAGCCCCAGCAAGATCACCAGGGTCGGGTTGAGGTAAAGAATCAGCCGCTCGAGCGAGGCGGAAATGTAGGCCAGGCCCGCGAAGTCGAGAAAGCTCGCCAGGTAATAACCGGTGAAGCCGAGCCCGAGCACACCGAGCCAGTCCTTGCGGTCCAGGGGCGCCTTTCCGCGGCTGGCCCACCAGGCCATCAGCGCGAAGACCGGCAGCGCAAACAGCATGCGGTACATGATCAGCGTGACGGCATCGACGCCGTAGCGGTAGGCGAGCTTGACGATGATCGCCTTGCCGCTGAAACAGATCGCGCCCAGGGTCGCCAGCAGCAGTCCGCCCGCTATGCTTTTTGTAGCTACCGGCTCCCGGGGGACGGGGGCGTGAGCGGGATCTTGCTCCGGGATGTCAGCCAAGGCGGGGGGTCAGAAACCAACGGCCTGGCCGTCGCGCCGCGCATCGCTGGCCGCCACATAACCTTCGACCTTGGGGTTGCCGGCGCGCCAGATGAACTGGCCGGCGCCGAAGTCCTGGTAGGAATCGTTGATGACTTCCATGCGGTGGCCGCGCTCGGCCAGTCCCTGCACGGTGGCCTTGTCCATTGCCGATTCGACATTGATCTCGAAACCGGCGTTGTAGCGCCAGCGCGGCGCATCGCAGGCGACCTGCGGGCTCTGTTTGTAGTCGAGCATGCGCACCAGCGTCTGCATGTGGCCCTGCGGCTGCATGTTGGCGCCCATCACCCCGTAAGACATCACCGGCTGGCCGTCCTTGCTGAGGAAAGCCGGAATGATGGTGTGGAAAGGCCGCTTGCCAGGGGCCACCTGGTTGGCGCCTTCCTGCAGGCTGAAGGCATGGCCGCGGTTTTGCAGGCTGATGCCGAACTCGGGCTCGACACAGCCGGAGCCGAAGCCCATGTAGTTGCTCTGGATGAAACTCACCATCATGCCGTCCTCGTCGGCCGCGGTCAGGTAGATCGTGCCGCCCTTGACCGGGTTGCCGGCGCCGAAGTCCTGGGCTTTTTTCATGTCGATGAGTTTGGCACGCGACGCGAGGTAGGCGTCATCGAGCATTTGATCGACACTCACCGCCATCGACGATGGCTCGGCCACGTATTTGTAGACATCGGCAAAAGCCAGCTTCATGGCCTCGATCTGCAGGTGTTGCGAATCCACGCCATCGACCGCCAGGCCGGCGACATCGAACTTGTCGAGAATGCCCAGCGCGATCAGCGCGGCAATACCCTGCCCGTTGGGCGGGATCTCGTGCAGGGTGTAGCCGCGGTAGTCCTTGCCAATCGGCTTGACCCACTCGGGCCTGTAGTTCTCGAAATCTTTCGCGGTCAGGCTGCCGCCGTTCTGCGCCGAGAATTTCTCGATGGCGCTGGCGATTTCACCGCCGTAATAGGCCGAGCCCTTGCTCGCCGCAATCGCGCGCAAGGCCTTGCCGGCCGCCTTGAACTGGAACAGCTCGCCGACATTCGGCGCGCGGCCCCAAGGCAGGAAAGACTGGGCAAAACCCGGCTGGCCCTTGAGCTCCTCGGTGGCCGCCGCCCATTTCTGCTGCACCACCGGCGGCAGCAAATAGCCGCGCTCGGCGATCTCGATCGCCGGCTCCATCAGGTCGGCAAACGGCAGCTTGCCGAAACGCTCACTCATCGCAACCCAGCTGGCCACGGCGCCGGGCACGCTGACGGAATCCATGCCGCGCTTGGGCGGCGTTTGCGCGTCGGCACCGTATTTTTTGCGGAAGTAGTCCGGCGTCCAGCTCTGCGGCGCGCGGCCGGAGGCGTTCAGGCCGTGCAATTCCTTGCCGTCCCAGATCAGGCCGAAGGCATCGCTGCCCAGGCCATTGCTGACCGGCTCGACAATCGTCATCGCCGCTGCGGCGGCAATCGCCGCATCGACTGCGTTGCCGCCCTTGAGCATCATGCGCAGGCCGGCCTGGGCGCCCAGCGGATGCGAGGTGGACACCACATTGCGCGCGAACAGCGGCAGGCGGGTGGAGGAATAGGGGTTGTCGTAATTGAAGTTCATGGGGTCACTTTAGAAGAAGGCTGCGGGACGAGAGCAGCCATGTAGCGAAAGCCGGGTCCAGGGCCTTATTCGGCCGTGATCTTGCGCTCGGTGATGATTTTTTTCCACTTGGCGTTGTCGGTACGGACCATGGCGGCAAACGCCTGCGGCGTGCCGCCTGTGGGTTCTGCTCCCAGCCGGGCGAAACGCTCCTTCACCTCGGCATCTGCCAGCGCCGCGTTCAGCGCCTGGTTCACGCGGGCCGTGAGTTCGGCATTCAGGCCCTTCGGGCCGTAAACGCCAAACCAGGTCACCGACTCGAAGCCCGGCAGGACCTCGGACACCGTCGGCAGGTCGGGCGCCAGCGCCGTGCGCTTGAGGCTGGTCACCGCCAGCGCGCGCAGCTTGCCGTCCTTGACATGCGGCATGCCGGTGACAAAGGAGTCGAACAGCACATCGAGCTTGCCGCTGATCAGGTCCGGCATGGCCAGCGCCGTGCCGCGGTAGGGAATATGCAGGATGAAGGTGCCCGACTGCGCCTTGAAGTACTCGGTGGTCAGGTGCACGATGGTGCCGTTGCCGCTGGACGCGTAGTTCAGGCGGCCGGGATTCTTGCGCGCATGGTCGATGAAGTCGCGCATGGACCGGGCCGGCGACGAATTCGGCACCAGCACGACGTTGGGCGAGCTGGCGACGTAGGCGATCGGGGTGAAATCGGTCTCGGCGTTGTAGGGGATCTTCGGATTGATGGCGGGCCCGATGCTGTGCGTGCTCGAGGTCGCCAGCAGCAGCGTGTAGCCGTCCGGCACGGCCTTGGACGCCGCATCCGCGCCTATGGTGCCGCCGGCGCCGGGGCGGTTGTCCACCACCACGGTCTGGCCGATTTTTTCACCGAGTTTTTGCGACAGCGCACGCGCCAGGATGTCGGTCGCGCCGCCGGCCGGAAACGGCACGATCATGCGGATCGGTTTGGCCGGGTAGCCGGGCGGCGCGGTCTGCGCGAAAGCAGACAAGGCCGAGAAGGCAAGCGCCGCCAGAATGATATGTGTACTTTTCATCCGCCAGATTGTGAACGATTTCGGCACCCGGCGTGCGGGCCGGCCGATCGCCGGTGCGGCTTGCCGGCATAAAAAAAGGCGCCCGAAGACGCCTTGTTGGTGAGGGCGGGAATCAGTCCTCGACGAAGGCCTCTTCCCGCTTGTTTTTGACCGAGGGCAGCAGCACGATCACCAGCAGCAGCGCACCGACCGCCAGCAGCCCGGCAGAAATCGGGCGTGTGACAAACACGCTCCAGTCGCCGCGCGACAGCAGCAGCGCACGGCGCAGATTTTCCTCCATCATCGGGCCCAGGATGAAACCCAGCAGCAGCGGGGCCGGCTCGGCACCCAGCTTGATGAAGGTGTAGCCGATCACACCGAAAATCGCCACCATCCAGATGTCCCAGGTGTTGTTGTTGGTGGAGTACACACCGATCGCGCAGAACAGCACGATCGCCGGGAACAGGTAGCGGTAGGGAATCGTCAGCAGCTTGATCCAGATGCCGATCAGCGGCAGGTTCAGGATCACCAGCATGGCATTGCCGATCCACATCGAGGCGATCAGGCCCCAGAACAGTTCCGGGTTGCTGGTCATGACCTGCGGGCCGGGCTGGATGTTGTGGATGGTCATCGCACCGACCATCAGCGCCATCACGGCGTTGGGCGGAATGCCCAGGGTCAGCAGCGGAATGAAGGAAGTCTGCGAACCGGCATTGTTGGCCGATTCAGGCGCCGCCACACCGCGGATGTTGCCCTGACCGAAAGGCACTTCGCCCGGACGGCCCTTGATCTTCTTTTCCAGGGTGTAGGCCGCAAAGGCCGACAGCAAGGCGCCACCACCAGGCAGGATGCCGAGGGCCGAGCCCAAAGCCGTGCCGCGCAGCACCGCAGGCGCCATGTCCTTGAAGTCCTGCTTGGTCGGGAACAGCCCCGACACATTGGCCGTGAACACTTCGCGCTCATGCTCGGGCTGCGACAGGTTGCTGATGATCTCGCCGTAACCGAACACACCCATGGCGATCACCACGAAACCGATACCGTCGGTCAGTTCCGGAATGTCGAAGCTGAAACGCGCCACGCCGGAGTTCACGTCGGTACCGATCAGGCCCAGCAGCAGGCCCAGCACAATCATGCCCACGGCCTTGAGCAGCGAACCGGAAGCCAGCACCACGGCGCCGATCAGGCCCAGCACCATCAGCGCGAAATATTCGGCCGGGCCGAACTTGAAGGCCAGTTCGGTCAGCGGCGGGGCAAAAGCCGCCAGGATCAGCGTACCAACGCTGCCGGCAAAAAACGAGCCCAGTCCGGCCGCCGCGAGCGCCGGCCCCGCTCGCCCCTTGCGGGCCATCTGGTAGCCGTCGATACAGGTGACCACGGAAGATGACTCGCCGGGCAGGTTGACCAGGATGGCGGTGGTCGAACCGCCGTATTGCGAACCGTAATAAATGCCGGCCAGCATGATCAGTGCGGACACCGGCGGCAGGGCGTAGGTGGCGGGCAGCAGCATCGCGATGGTCGCCACCGGGCCAATGCCGGGCAACACACCGATCAGCGTGCCGAGGACACAGCCGATGAAGGCGTACAGCAGGTTGATCGGCGTAAACGCAACGCCGAAACCCAGGGAGAGATGTTCAACCAATTCCATGATGTTTCCTTAGCCGGTGATGAAGGAAGGCCACACCGGGAACTGCAGCTTCAATGCGAGAACGAAGGCGAGGTAGCTGCCGACGGCCAGCACGGTCGCGAGAATGAAGGTGTTTTTGACCTTCCAGCCGTCTTCCGCCATGCTGGCCACAAACACCAGGGCGTAGATGGCGATGATCATGCCGAAGGCCGGGATGCCCAGCGCGGGAACCCCCGCCAGCAAGATCCCGAAGATCACGTTGGCGCCGATCACGAAAACCAGCGGTTTCCAGGCGATCTTGCCGATCTTGCCGCCGCCTTCGGTTTCCACCACCAGCGATGTGAAGGTCACGGCCGCGCCGATGATGGCCAGCAGAACGCCCAGCAGCAGCGGGAAATAACCGGGGCCCATGCGTGCACCGGTACCGACGTTGTAGGTGCTGGCGCCCCAGGCGAAGGCAACGCCTACCGCCATGAACATCAGCCCGCAGAAGAAGTCTTTTTGACTCTTGATATGCACGGTTCCGTCTCCTGTAATAAGAAATATTGGATCGCTGGATTGTGCATGGATTCATCCCTGCACGGAATGTGGCTTTCACTTACGCAAAAAAGCACCATAAACAGGGGTCTGTCGCGGATGGGACATGCACCGAAGCGGGGCTAGGCCATGGGCGGCGTGGTGGACAGGATCTCCTCGATGGTGGTCACGCCTTCGGCCACCTTGAGCGCACCGGCCAGGCGCAAGGGGCGCATGCCGTCCGTCACCGCCTGGCGCCGCAGGACGTCGATGTTCGGCTCCCGGGTCACCTTGTCCTTGAAGGCTTCGGTGACCGTCAGCAACTCGTACAGGCCCATGCGGCCCATGAAGCCGGTCATGCGGCAATCGACACAGCCCACGGGCTTGTAAGGCTGGTAGCCGCCGTTGATCTGCCAGGGCTTGACGATTTCGGCCAGCGCCTCGCGCGAACTGCCTTCGTCTTTCTCGCGGCACTGGGCGCACAGGGTGCGCACCAGGCGCTGCGCCAGCACACCGAGCAAGGTCGCGTTGATCAGGTAGGACGGCACGCCCAGCTCCATCAGGCGCGATACCGCCGACGGCGCGTCGTTGGTGTGCAGGGTGGAAAACACCAGGTGGCCCGTCAACGCGGCCTGCACCGCCATTTCGGCGGTCTGCAGGTCGCGGATCTCGCCGACCATGATGATGTCCGGGTCCTGCCGCATCAGGGCGCGCAAGCCCTCTGGGAAGTCGAAATCGAGATGCGCCTGGACCTGCGTCTGGTTGAAGGCCGGCTCGATCATCTCGATCGGGTCCTCGATGGTGCTGACGTTGACCTCTTCAGTGGCAATGCGCTTGAGCGTCGAATACAGCGTGGTGGTCTTGCCCGAGCCTGTGGGCCCGGTGACCAGCACAATGCCGTAGGGCCGCTTGACCAGCTGCTCCCAGCGCGTCGCGTCGTGCTGGGAAAAGCCCAGCGCATCGAGGTCCTTGACCGTGGTGTCGGGATCGAATATCCGCATCACCATTTTTTCGCCGAAAGCCGTTGGCAGGGTCGACAAACGCATCTCGACCTCGTCGCCGCGCGGGTTGCGGGTCTTGATGCGGCCGTCCTGCGGGCGCCGCTTTTCGACCACGTCCATGCGGCCCAGCAGCTTGATGCGCGCCGTCATCGCGTTGTGCACGCCCATGGGCATCTGGTACACCGGGTGCAGCACGCCGTCGATGCGGAAACGGATCACGCCCTGGTCGCGCCGCGGCTCCAGGTGGATGTCGCTGGCGCGCTGGTCGAAGGCGTACTGCCAGAGCCAGTCCACCACCTGCACCACGCCCTGGTCGTTGGCGTCGAGCTGCTTGTTGCTCTTGTTGAGCTCGACCAGCTGCTCGAAACTGGCGGCGCCGCTGCTGCCACCGGCCTTCATCGCCGCCTTCACCGACTTGGCCAGCGCAAAAAATTCTGCCGTGTAACGGGCAATCTCCGAAGGGTTGGCGACCACCAGGCGCACGCTGCGTTTGGCCTGGCGTTCCACCTCGGACACCCAGTCGGTGATGAAGGGCTCGGAGGTCGCGATCACCACTTCGGCGCTGGTCACCTGCACCGGCAACACCTTGTGGCGCTCGGCATACAGCGCGGACATGGTGTCGGCCACCTTGCCCACGTCGACTTTCAGGGGGTCGATGCGCAGGTAACCGAGGCCGGCGCGGCCGGCCAGCCATTGGGAAATTGTCTCGATGTCCAGCGGCTTGCCGTCGGCCACCCGGGTCATGCTGACACTGGCCAGCCGGATCAGCGGATGCTGGGCGCTTTGCACCTGCGCGCAACGGGCAATCGTGCGCTGCGCCTCGGCCGCCGAAATCACCCCGTCTTCGCTGAGCCATTCGACCAGGCGGCGCCAGTCCAGCGGTCCCGCCGGGACGGCTTTGCCGGTGGTCTCGGGCCGGGGTCGGGAGGGCGTGGCGGGGCGCATGGGGGCACTTTAACTGAATGAAGCGTTCAGCAAACCGGCTTGAACAGCTTGAGCCATTTTTTGGCGGGCAGGCCGAAGCGCGATTCGATGGCGTCGGCCTTTTGCACCAATTCGGGGCGATCAGGCCGGGTCGGCTCGCGCTGCGCGGCCACCACCGTGTTGCCTTCGCGCGTCGGCTTGAAGGCCCAGACCGATTCCGGCCCGAAAGCTTCGGCGATTTTTTCCAGCGAGCGCAGGTAGCTGGAATCACGGCCGAACAGGTTGACCGTCATGACGCCGTCCTCGCTGAGCGCGTCGCGGCAGTCGGCGTAAAAGGCTTCGCTGTCAAGCACCGGCGCCGCCGCCTCGTGGTCGTACAGGTCCACCTGCAGCACATCGATATGGCCGCGGTGCAGCGGATGGCGGATTTCCTGCGCGGCGTCGGCCAGGATCACCTGCAGGCGCGCGTCGTCCCTGGGCAGCTTGAACCACAGCCGGCAGGCGGCAATCACCTGCGGATTGAGTTCGACCGCCGTGGTTTTCATCTTCAGCTTTTTGTAGCAGAACTTGGTCAGCGCCGCCGACCCCAGGCCCAGCTGCATGGCGTGGCGCGAGGCCACCGCGTCGGGTTCGACAAACAGCAGCCAGGCCATCATGCGCTGGACATATTCGAGTTCGATGTCGAAGGGTTTGTCCAGCAGCATCGAGCCCTGGACCCACTCGGTGCCCAGGTGCAGGTAACGGACATCGCCGAAGTCGGAAAAGTTGACTTCGGGCAGGGCCGGGGAGGTGTCGGTGTCTTTGCGGGCCATCAGTTCAGTCAGTCGGTCAATCGGTGTTTCTCAAAAACCTCGCGCCAGGCCGCGAGTTTGCGCTCGAACGGCCAGGAGGCATTGGCCGGGCTGGTGGACGGCAGTTTATAGACCGGCAAGCCCAGCAGCGCGGTGTGACGGGCATGCTTGAAACTTTCCCCGCCATTGTGGGCGATCGCCTCAAGCTGCGGGCACAGCTGCAGCAGCCCGGCGAAGTCATTGACCAAGGGCTTTCGGATGGCGCTGTCCAGGCTGCCCTCGCGCTCGCAGGCTGCGTACACGTCCCACACGCCGAGCTTTCGGGCCAGCAGCCAGTCGCTACGGATTTGATAGCTGCCCGCCCCCGTCGGACAAGGGCTGGAGGGCCAAATGGCTTGCAGAATCCGCCAGAAGTGGTTCTGCGGATGGCCGTAATACTGCTGCGCCGCCAGCGAGGCCACGCCCGGGAAACTGCCCAGGATCAGCAGCCGGGTCTGGGCGGACACCAGCGGCGGCAGGCCGGTCAGCATGGCAGCAGCTTGTGCAGCCCCGGCAGGGCCGCCAGCGCATTCGCGGTGCTGGCCGCGGCCAGTTCATCGTCCGTGATGCCGCGCAGCTGCGCCACCACCGCGGCAATCCGCGGCAACTCGGCCGGCTCGTTGCGGCCCTGGCCCTGGCCGTCCGCGCGTTCCCCGGCCGTCCGGTACAGCCAGTGCGGCGGGATATCCGGCGAGTCCGTTTCCATCACCAGGGCCGACAGCGGCAGCTCGGCCGCCAGCCGCCGCAGCTGCAGCGCGGGCTCGAAGCTCACGGCGCCGCCGAAGCCGAGTTTGAGTCCCAGCTTGATGAATTCGCCGGCCTGTTGCTCGCTGCCGTTGAAGGCGTGGCCTATGCCCTGCCAGGCTTGCCCCTGCGGCGCCAGATCCCGCAGGTGTTTGAGCAGCCGGTCGGCCGAACGCCGCACGTGCAGGATCACCGGCAGGCCGTGTTTGCGCGCCAGCTTGAGCTGCTCGCGGTAGAAAAATTCCTGGCGTTCGCGCAGCGGGCTCTGATTGAGTTCGGGCACAAAATAATCGAGCCCGATTTCGCCCACCGCCACCAGCCGCGGATCGGTTTTGCGCAGCGCCAGCTCGGCGTCCAGCAGCGCCAGGTCGCCGTCGCCGGCCTGCTTCACGCACAAGGGGTGAATTCCCAGCGCATAACTGTCGCCGAACTGGTGCGCGAGTTCCCGCACCGCGGCGAAGTTGGCAACGCCGACCGCCGGCAACACACACAGGGCCACCCCGGCCGCGCCGGCGCGCTCGCGCATCACGGCGCGGTCGGCCGCGAACTCGGCGGCATCGAGGTGGCAATGGGTATCTATCCAGACGGGCATGAAGCAATGATGCCTGAATCGCCCCGGCAATATCCCCGCGGATCACCGAACTATAGGCAGGGATGCACAAGACGTGATACCGTGCATTTGTCAGTCCAGAAAATCATTTTTACAGGTGACACGGATGCGCAGGCCCGCCCGCTACAGCAGCTCCAGCAGACCCTCCACGGGCCCGGCGCACGAAGCGCCTGCCGCCGCGGCGGCGCCAGGCACACCGGCCCCGCCGGCCGCACGTTTTTTCTCGGCCTCCAGTCCCCGCCTGTTGTGGACGGCGCTGATTGTGCTGGCCGCCCTGCTGTGCCTGAGTTTGTCCCTGTCGCTGCGGCCCATGCCGCGCAAGCTGACCCAGGACGACATCAACGCCGCCGTGCTCAAGACCCTGGAGACCACCCAGCTGCCATCCGCCGTGGCCAGGGCCTATGAGGCGATCCGCCCCTCGGTGGTGCGGGTCATGTCTTACGGCAAAAGCAAGGACGGCAAGGAAGACGTGGAATACGGCGTCGGTACCGGCGTGGTGATTGTCGACAAGGGCATCATCCTGACCAACCTGCATGTGGTCCAGGGCGCGCAAAGCATCAAGGTGGTGTTTTCCGACGGGATGGAATCCACCGCACACATCACCGGCCTGCAGCCGGAAAACGACCTCGCCGTGCTGCAGGCGCACAAGATTCCGGACGACATGATTGCGGCGACCATGCGTTCGACCGGCGACCTCGCGCCCGGCGACCACGTACTGGCGGTCGGCTACCCCTTCGGCATCGGCCCCTCGGCCTCCTCGGGCGTGATCTCCGGCCTCAAGCGGACCTTCCGTTCGCCCGAAGGCAAGCAGGACATCCGCAACCTGATCCAGTTCGACGCCGCCGCCAACCCCGGCAACTCGGGTGGCCCGCTGGTCACCATGGACGGCGAGGTGGTCGGCATCGTCACCGCCATCCTCAACCCCAACCAGCAGCGCAGTTTTGTCGGCATCGCCTTTGCGGTGCCGATTGAAAACGCCGCTTCGGCCGTCGGCCTGACCCCTTTCTGAACAAGGACCTTCACCCATGCAAGCACCCTCCGCCTCTCAGGACGCCCAGACCGCCCAGCTGATGGAACAAATCCTCTACGAGGTCAAACGGGTCGTGGTCGGCCAGGACCGTTTCCTCGAACGCGTGATGGTCGCGATCCTGGCCCAGGGCCATTTGCTGGTCGAGGGTGTGCCGGGTCTGGCCAAGACCCTGACCGTCAAGACCCTGGCCAACACCATCCAGGGCAATTTCAAGCGCATCCAGTTCACGCCCGACCTGGTGCCGGCGGATCTGGTGGGCACCCGCATCTACAACCAGAAAACCGGCGACTTCAGCACCTCGCTGGGCCCGGTCTTCACCAACCTGCTGCTGGCCGACGAAATCAACCGGGCGCCGGCCAAGGTGCAGAGCGCGCTGCTGGAAGTCATGCAGGAGCGCCAGGTGACGATTGCCGGCGAGACGCACAAGGTGCCCGAACCGTTTCTGGTGATGGCGACGCAGAACCCGATCGAGACCGAAGGCACTTACCCCTTGCCCGAGGCGCAGGTGGACCGCTTCATGATGAAGGTGCTGGTGGACTATCCGACCGACGAGGAAGAGTTCGTCATCGTCCAGCGTGTGATCGGCCCGGCCGTGGCGGTCTCCAGCGTGGCCACCACCGCGCAGCTGGCCGAGCTGCAGCGCGAATGCCGCCGCGTTTATGTGGACCCGTCGCTGATCCAGTATGCGGTGCGGCTGGTCTCGGCCACCCGCACGCCCGAAAAACACGGCCTCAAGGATTTGGACCGCTTCATCACTTTCGGCGCCAGCCCGCGCGCCACCATCAACCTGACCGAAGGCGCGCGCGCGCTGGCCATGCTGCGCGGCCGCACCTATGCCCTGCCGGAAGACATGACCGACCTGGTGCCCGATGTGTTGCGGCACCGCCTGGTGCTGTCCTATGAAGCGCTGTCCGAAGGCCTGGACGCCGACACCGTGGTCGCCAAAATCATGGCAAAAGTCCCGCCGCCGGCGCGGCCGCTCGAGCATGAAAAACTCGCCGCCTGAACAAGGCCCCCCGGTCGATCACCGCCCATGAAAAACTGGTTCCGCAAATCCGCCCCGCCAGAGGCTGCTGCGCCCCTGCCGCCGGCGCTGGCGCAGCCGCTGGCGGGCGCCGAACATGTGTTGCGCCGCCTCGAGTGGACGGTGCTGCGCCGTCTCGACGGCCTGCTGCAGGGCGACTACCGCACCCTGATGCGCGGCACCGGCATGGACCTGGCCGACCTGCGCGAATACCAGTTGCACGACGATGTGCGCCACATCGACTGGAACGTCACCGCGCGCCAGCAGTCGCCGCATGTGCGCGTGTTCACCGAAGACCGCGAGATGGCCAGCTGGTTTTTGCTGGACCTGAGCCCCTCGGTCGATTTCGGTTCGGGCAACCAGCGCAAGAGCCAGGTGTCGGCGGAATTTGTCACGGTGCTGTCGCGTTTGCTGACGCGCCACGGCAACCGGGTCGGTGCCATGTTGTACGGCAGCGGCGTGGACACCGTGCTGCCGGCCCGCGGCGGGCGGCCGCATGTGCTGCACATGCTGCACGCGATGCAGACCCGCCCTGAAAGCACAGGCAACGCCACCACGCGCCTCGACGACCTGCTGCGCTCTGCCGCCCGGATGTTGCGCCGGCGCTCCACCGTGTTTGTCGTGTCCGACTTCATCAGCGAGCCGGGCTGGGAAAAGACCCTGGGCCAGCTGGCGCAGCGCCATGAGGTGGTGGCGGTGCGCCTGCTCGACCCGCTGGAACTGGAACTGCCCGATCTCGGCCTGATCCCGATTCGCGATGCGGAAACCGGCGCGCAGTTGCTGGTGGACACCCATGATGCCGGCTTTCGCCGCCGTTTTGCCCGCATCGCCGCGCAGCGCGAGGCCGACTTGCGGCAGGCGCTGGCGCGTGCCGGCGTGGATGCGCTGGAGCTGTCCACCGACGGCGACCTGGTCGACGCCATCATGCGGTTTACCGAATTGCGCAAACGCCGCGGCCAATCGTCCGGCGCCGCTGCCAAAGGCCAGCGCAAGCTGCCCGACCATCTGAAGGCGGCCGCCTGACAGCGGCCCGCAGGAGTTACTTCCATGAATACACCCGTCACTTTCCTCTGGCCGCAGTTCCTGTGGCTGCTGCTGGCGCTGCCGCTGCTGGTGGCCGTGTATGTCTGGCTGCTGCGGCGCAAAAAGAAAATGGCGCTGCGTTATGCCAGCCTGTCCATCGTGCGCGAGGCCATGGGCGCCGGCCAGACCTTCCGGCGCCATATCCCGCCGCTGCTGTTCCTGCTGGCGATGGCGGCCATGCTGCTGGCCGCGGCGCGCCCGTTCGCCGTGATCACCCTGCCGTCCCAGCAGGAGACCATCATCCTGGCCATGGACGTCTCGGGCAGCATGCGCGCCACCGATGTGCAGCCGAACCGGCTGGTCGCCTCGCAAAACGCCGCCAAGGCCTTCCTGGCCGAGCTGCCACGCAATGTGCGTGTCGGCATCGTGGCCTTTGCCGGCACCGCCTCGGTGGTGCAGCCGGCCACCCTGAGCCGCGAAGACCTGGTGACGGCGATCGACAAGTTCCAGCTGCAGCGCGCCACGGCGATCGGCAACGCCATTGTGGTCTCGCTCAGCGAGCTGTTTCCCGATGCCGGCATCGACCTGGCCTCGCTCACCTATGGCCGCAACCGCAGCAGCGGCATCGCCATCGACCAGGCGCCCAAGGAGCCGAAAAAGGAATTCACACCGGTGGCGCCAGGCTCCTATACCTCGGCCGCGATCATCCTGCTGACCGACGGCCAGCGCACCACCGGTGTCGACTCGCTGGAAGCCGCCAAGATGGCCGCCGACCGCGGTGTGCGCATCTATACCGTGGGCGTGGGCACGGTGGACGGCGAAACCATTGGTTTTGAAGGCTGGTCCATGCGCGTCAAGCTCGACGAGGAAACGCTCAAGCAGATCGCCAGCCGCACCCAGGCCGAGTATTTTTACGCCGGCACCGCGAACGACCTGAAAAAGGTCTACGAAACCCTGAGCTCGCGCCTGACCGTCGAGAAAAAGGAAACCGAAATTTCCGGCCTGCTGGCCCTCGGCGCGGCGCTGCTGGCCTTGATGTCAGCATCGTTGTCGCTGCTGTGGTTTAACCGGATTCTTTGAATCCGCTCCTTGCTTTCTACATGCTCCCGCATCACGCTCCGTCCCCGGCACGCCAGGGACAGTAGTTTCAACTCCCCACTCCCAACCCCCCGCCCTTCCCTCGCCCCGCTGGGCGAGAGAA
>CALRTF020000055.1:0-18888 GCA_943370985.1 Paenacidovorax caeni | reverse complement strand
TCGACTCGCTTCGCTCAGAATCGCTCGCCCTGATCCGTCTGGCCCTGCGCTCCTCGGCGCATACAGAAGGGAGGGGAAGAACACCAATGCGGGGACACAATCCGGAGTCCTTGAAGCGCGCAGCGTTTCAAGGACGGGACTCCCAACCGACGGTCATGTGTGCACGCGAGCGCAGCACACGCGGCCACATGAAGTTCCCCTCCATCGCCCAGCGGGGCGAGGGAGGGGTTAGGGGAGGGAGTGGGGAGTCAAGCCATGCTGGGCAGAACACGCCACGGCAGCGGCTTGATGTCACGGCATAAGGCTTCAGTGAATACGGTTTAGCGCCCCTGGTCCCGGCGTTTGCCCACTTCATTGCCAATCACCGCACCGGCGGCAGCGCCACCCACGGTGCCCAGCGTTCCGCCGCCGAGGGCGCTACCAGCGGCGCCGCCGAGTACGGCGCCAGTGGCGGTGCCGATCTGTGCGTTGGTCGGGTTGGTGCCGCAAGCGGTCAGGGAAATCAGCGATGCCGCAGCGGCTGCCATCAAAAGTCTTGTCTTCATGTGTGTCACCTTTTTGCGTTGCAGGCACCTGTTTCAAGCCTGGGGTCAAGCTGTCTGCCTGTGATTGAAATGTAGGAGCCGCGACTTTTACCGACTGTAGGAAACCGGCCATGCAGGCTGTCGGCTCGCTGCGTGATGCCCGGGCGGTCAAAGCCGAACCAGTTGCGTCTTTACAAAGGCCGGTTGCGTGCCAGCGGCGGGTTTTTTGCGAAGTAACGCGTGATGCCCCGCATCAGCGCATCGGCCAGCTGCACTTGGTAGGCCTCGCTGCGCAGCTTGGCCTCTTCGTCGGGGTTGCTGATGAAGGCGGTTTCGACCAGCACACTGGGGATGTCGGGCGCCTTGAGCACCGCAAAGCCGGCCTGCTCGACGCGTGGCTTGTGCAGCTTGCCGACGCTGCCTATCTCGCCGAGCATGGCGCCGCCCAGCTTGAGGCTGTCGTTGATCTGCGCGGTGGTGCTCATGTCGAGCAGGGCTTTTTGCACCTGGGCATCCCGGGCCTTGACGTTGATGCCACCGACCAGGTCGGCGGAGTTTTCCTTGTCGGCAATCCAGCGTGCCGCACTGCTGGACGCGCCTTTTTCACTGAGCGCGAACACGCTGGCGCCCTGCGGCCGCGGCGTGAAAAACGCATCGGCATGGATGCTGATGAACAGGTCGGCCTGCACACGCCTGGCTTTTTGCACACGGACATGCAGCGGCACGAAAAAGTCTGCGTCGCGCGTCAGGTAGGCGCGCATGTTGGGGATGGCGTTGATGCGGTCGCGCAGGCGCAGCGCGATCTGCAGCACGACGTCTTTTTCGCGCGTGCCGCCGGGGCCGATGGCGCCCGGGTCTTCGCCGCCATGGCCGGGGTCCAGCGCCACGATGATGAGCCGGTCGGTCTTGTTGCGGCTGGCCGCGCCCTGGCCGACGGTTTCGGGCGGCGCGGCGGGCGGGGCTGCAGGTACGGGCGCCCTGTCGGCGCCGGCCGTGGGCGGCGGGCTGGCCGGTGCCGGCCGCTCCGTCTGTTTGGCAATCAGGTCGCCCAGCGGATCAGTCGCCGGTACGGGCGCCGCCGCCGGTTTGTCCTTCAGGCGTTCGGCGATCAGCGCTTCGAGCGGGTCCGCGACTTTGGTGGGGTACAGATCAAACACCAGGCGGTGCTGATAGGCCGCGACCGGCTGCAGGCTGAACACCTGCGGCATCATGGGCTGCTTGAGTTCGACCACCAGCCGCACCACGCCGGGCGCGTTCTGCCCGACGCGTATGCCCGAAATGTTCGGGTCGTCCGGCTTGACCTTGGCCACCAGCTCGCGCAGCGCGGGAATCAGGTCGATGCCCTCGATGTCGACCGCCAGCCGCGGCGGCTCGGCGATGAAGTAGTACTTGGTCTTCAAACCGGCGTCCGACTCGATGGTCACGCGGCTGTAGTCCTTGGCCGGCCAGACCCGCACCGCCATGATGGTCAGGCCGCGCGCGATCTGCTGCACGCCCAGCAGCAGCACCAGGCTGCCCATCTGCAGCGCGCTGCGCCGGCTCAGGCCGTGGTCGCGGCTGCTCATGGCAACAGCGCCGCGCCGGCGTCGCTGCGGGCGCTGAGGGTGACGGCGCGCACATCGCCGTCCTGCAGCTCAAGCGCGATGTCGAGGTCGGCGGCGGGCAGGTGCGCGCCGGCTTTTTCCGGCCACTCGACCAGTTTCAGACCGGGGCTGGCAAAGATGTCGCGAAAGCCGGCTTCTTCCCACTCATCGGGATCGTTGAAGCGGTAGAAATCGAAATGCCAGATGTCCAGCGCAGCGCCGGCTGCGCCGCCGACAGCGTAGGGCTCGACCACCGCATAGGTTGGGCTTTTGATGCGGCCGGTCACCCCCAAGGCGGTGAGCAGGTGCCGCACGAACGTGGTCTTGCCGCTGCCGAGGTCGCCGTGCAGCGTGATCAGCACATGGCTGGCCGCGCCGTGCTGCAGCCTCGCCGCCAGCGCCGCCGCGAAGGTCCGCGTATCGCCCTCGCTGGCCCAGGCAATCCTTTTTACAATGAGCGGGTGATCGTTACTGGCCATCAATTCGTTTCTCAAATTCAAACGTGGGCGCGCGAGCTTGGATTTTCGCAAATTGGCATAACAGGCGTGGATCTCTCATCGGCGGAATCCGGATTATCGGCCTGGCTCGCGGCCGGCTTCCATGGTGACATGAACTACATGGCGGCGCATGGGCTCAAGCGCGCGCGTCCGGCCGAACTGGTGCCCGGCACCGTCAGCGTGATCACCGCGCGCATGGACTACCTGCCCGCATCCACGCCGCAGGCGCCCGGCCAGTGGCAGGCCCTGGAGCTGGCGCGGCTGGAGCGGCCCGGCGAGGCCATCGTATCGGTGTATGCCCGGGGCCGCGATTACCACAAGGTCATGCGCACGCGGCTGCAGAAACTTGCCGAACAGATCGCCGGCCAGGTGCAGCCGCTGGGCCACCGCGTCTTCACCGACTCGGCGCCGGTGCTGGAAGCGGAGCTGGCCTCGCGCAGCGGCCAGGGCTGGCGCGGCAAACACACGCTGCTGCTCAACCGTGAAGCGGGCTCCATGTTTTTTCTCGGCGAGATTTATGTCGATGTGGCACTGCCGCCCAGCGAACCGGTCACGCCCCACTGCGGCAGCTGCAGCGCCTGCATGGCCATCTGCCCGACACAAGCGATCGTGGCACCGCACCGGCTCGATGCACGTCGCTGCATCTCCTACCTGACCATCGAACATGCGGGCAGCATCCCGCTGGAGCTGCGGCCGCTGATCGGCAACCGCATTTACGGCTGTGACGACTGCCAGCTGATCTGTCCCTGGAACAAGTTTGCCCAGCGCAGCGCCCTGCCGGACTTCGACGAGCGCGAAGGCCTGAGCGGCCAGCAACTGGTGACGCTGTTTGCGTGGACCGGAGAAGAGTTCTTGCGCCGCACCGAGGGCAGCGCGATCCGGCGTATCGGCCACGAGCGCTGGCTGCGCAACATTGCCGTCAGCATGGGCAACGCGATCGCTGCCGGCGCGGATGGCGCGGGCAGCTTGCGGGCGGCCCTGCTGGCGCGCCGCGATCATGCCAGTGAGGTGGTGCGTGAACATGTGGCGTGGGCTCTTTCCGTGCCGATTATGAATCAAACTGGCCTCCAGCCCTTGACTGGCGCGCGTAGCTAGCTCCTGATTTTGTAGCATTTTGTGCGAGGGCCGGCACCGCCGGGCGCGCGCCGCGAAGGCCGCACCGGCGGACACCGGCGCCGGCATGGCTATACTCCCTGCCTATGTCCGCGCCGCTCCAACTCAACCGCCCGCACTGCGTTCGCAGTGTCTTCAGGCGGCCGGGCGTGGGGCTGATCCGCTTCCTCCTTCTCTGGTTTGTGCTGGCCATCGGTGCTGCCATCGCCTCACCGGTGATCCAGCCACAAGCCATGGAACTGGTGTGTTCCAGCGGCGGCACGGTCAAACTGATCGTGCAGACCGACGATGGCGCGCAGGAAATGTCGCCCTCGCATCTGGACTGCCCGATGTGCCTGCTGAGTGGTCCGCCGGCAGAGCACGACAGCGCCAGACAGGTGTTGTCGCTGCCGCTGGCGCGTGCGACCCAGTCGATTCCTTCTGCCCGCATTGCGGCAGCCACCGCGTCGCCCTTGCCGGCGCGCGGGCCTCCTTTCCTTTCCTGACGCTGTTTTTCGCTGATGTCCTGGTGCGGCCTGGCCGCCCGGATGTCTTTCCAGTGTCTGGAAGCCCGCGGAATGCCGATGCGCGTTCTGTGGGCACAGGAGAGTTTCATGTCCCCTTGTTTTCCCCGTATTCCGTCCGTCACGGCCGCCTCGCGCCTGGCCATGCCGGTCTTCCGGCCCTCTGCCCTGAGCCTGGGCCTGTGGTCCGCCCTCGCGGTGTTGTGCGCGCCCGCCGCCGCCCAGACCGAAGCGGGCACGCTCCCGCCCATCCAGGTCACCGGCGAGGCCGCCACTGCCAACGGCCGGCTTGCCCTCGACACACCGTCCGACACCGGCAGCCGCCTCGGCCTCACGCCGCGCGAAACCCCGGCCTCGGTCACCGTCGTCAACCGCAACACCATCGAGGCGCGCGGCGCCCAGGACACCCAGGAAATCCTCAAGGCGATTCCCGGGGTCACCGCGCACGATGCGCCGGGCAGCGTCGGCGTCAGTTACCGCGGCTTCGGCAGCGGCTCCATCAGCCAGATGTTCAACGGCATCACTGTCCAGTACTCGATCGCCGCGCGCCCGGTGGACAGCTGGATCTACGACCGCGTCGAAGCCATCGGCGGTCCGTCGAGCTTTCTGTTCGGCTCGGGCGCGGTCGGCGGCTCGATCAACTACATCACCAAGGTCGCCGAGCGCAATGATTTTTCCGAGGTGCAGCTGCGCCTGGGCACGGAAAACCTGAAAGAGGCGTCCTTCGGCCTGAACCGGCGTATCGCGGGGGACGGCGGAGCCGGCAGCCACTACGCGCGCATCGACTTCAACCACCGCGACGCGGACAGCTGGACTGACGGAACCGGCCGCAAGTCCACCCAGCTCGCCACCTCGCTGCTGTCGGACCTGGGCGGCGGGCTGAGCCACACCCTGGCCTACGAGTACCAGCACGAAACGGTGGACCGGCCCTATTGGGGCACACCGGTGCTGAACCCGGCGGCCGGCGAGTTGCGGGTCGATCCCGGCATCCGCTTCAAGAACTACAACAGCGCCGATGGCATCTACGAGCAACGTGTGCAGTGGCTGCGCTCGGTCGCCGAATGGCGTGCCAGCGATGCGCTGCAGTTCAAGAACACGTTTTATGTCTACGACGCGCTGCGTGACTACCGCAACGTCGAGAGTTATCGCTACAACGCGACCAACACCGGCGTGATCCGCTCTGCGACGCTGCTGCAGCGGCACGACCAGCAGGTGGTTGGCGACCGCATCGAGGGACTCTACAAAGGCGCGCTGGCCGGCCTCAAAAGCGACTGGTCCTTCGGGCTGGATGTCAGCGTGAACAAGCAGACACGTTTCCCGAACAGCCTCGCGGCCGTCGTCAGCACCGTCAACCCCTACAACTTCGTGACCGAGAATTTTTTCCAGGTGCCGGGCATGACACCGGGCTTTGTGCCTGACCGCGACAACAAGGTCACGACCGTGGCGCTGTACCTCGAAAACCGCACCGCGCTGCTGACCGGCCTGAACCTGGTCACCGCGCTGCGCCATGAGCGCATCGATCTGGACCTGACCAACCGGCGCGCCGTCACCGCTGCCGCTCCCGCCAGCTTCTCGCGCAACTACAGCCCGACGACGGGGCGGATCGGCCTGGTGTGGGACTTTGCGCCCGGCGCCAACCTCTATGCGCAGTACGCCACGGCGGCCGATCCCCCGTCCGGCATTCTCTCGACCGCCTCGTTTGCCGATGTGCTGAACAACAGCCAGCTGACCACCGGCCGGCAGGCCGAGGTCGGCAGCAAGCTCGATTTCTGGGGCGGCAAGGGCACGGCCACACTGGCGCTGTACAGCATCACGCGCAAAAACATCGCAACACAGGACCCGGCCAATACGGCGCTGACGGTGCTGGTGGGCGAACAGTCTGCCACGGGCGTGGAGCTGGCGGTCGGCCTGCAACCGACCGCGCGTTTGTCGGTGCAGGGCAACATCACCCAGGTGGATGCGACCTACAAAAGCTTCACGCAGGGTGGCGTGTCGCTGGCCGGCAAGACACCGACCAACACGCCGGCGACGGTGGCCAACCTGTGGGCCTCCTACGCGCTCACGCCGGCCTGGCAGGCCAGCGCGGGCGTGCGCCGGGTCGGCAAGGTGTATGCCGATGCGGCGAACACCCTGTACTGGCCGGCCTACACCCTGCTGGACCTGGGGCTGTCGTGGAAGCTCAGCAAGTCGGTGGCCGTTGTCGGGCGCATCCGCAATGCGACCGACCGCATCTACGCCGCGAACGCCGGGGCGACCCAGGTCTATCTGGGTCCGCCGCGCACGGCCGACATCACGCTGCGCGCGTCGTTCTAGGGACTGCCATGATGCGCGCCAAACGCTGGCTGTTTCTGCTGCACCGCTGGCTGGGGGTGGTGCTTTGCGCGTTCTTCGCGATGTGGTTTGTCTCCGGCGTGGTCATGATGTATGTGGGCTACCCCAAGCTGACCGAAGCCGAACGCCTGCACCACCTGCCTGCGCTGGAATCTGCCTTGGTCGGGCTAACGCCGGCGCAGGCGCTGCAGCAGGCCGGCATCACGGGCCCGTTGCAGGACCTGCGGCTGGCAGTCGCCAGCGCCGGCCGCACGGTCTACCTGGCCGTTCCCGCGCGCGAGCCCACACCCGGCGCGGGCCGCCGCGGCCTGCCGCCGGGCAGCGGAACCCTGGTGATCGATGCGGCCACCGGCGCGCTGCTGAGCGAGGTGGGCGCACCTGAGGCACTGGCTGCAGCGGCGGCTTACGGCGGCGCCACGGTGGCGCCGCGTTACGACGGCGTGATCCAGGAGGATGCCTTCACGCATTCGCGCGGGCTGGACGCGCACCGCCCGCTGCATGTGGTGCAACTGACGGATGGAGCGGACACCCGGCTGTATGTGTCCGGCCGCACCGGCGAAGTGGTGCGTGACGCGAGCCGTAGCGAGCGCTTGTGGAACTACGCCGGTGCCTGGATCCACTGGCTCTATCCCTTTCGCGGCAATGTCTTCAACGCCTGGTGGGCCGACATCGTCAACTGGCTGTCGGTGCTGGGCATTGCCGTGACCGTCATCGGTACGGTGGTCGGCATCCTGCGCTGGCGCTTCATGCGCACCTACAAAAGCGGATCACACACGCCCTACAAGGGCTTCATGATGCGCTGGCACCACATCACCGGCCTGCTGTTTGCGCTCATCACCTTCACCTGGATCTTCAGCGGGCTGATGTCCATGAACCCCTGGCGGATTTTCGACAATGGCGCGCCGGCCCTGCGCATGCAGGCCATGAACGGCGGCCCGCTGCAACTGACCGGGCAACTGGCCACGCCGCAGGCCTTGCTGGCAGCGGCCGGACCGGGTACCCGTGAACTGCGCTGGACCGTGTCCGATGGAAAAACGCTGGTGCTGGCCCGCGCTGCAGCCGGGCGGCCCGCCGTGCTGGACGGCGCCACGGCGGCGCCCCATGTGCCGGAGCCGGCGGCCCTGAAAGCCGCGGCCGCGCGCCTGCTGCCCGAGGCGTTGTTGCGGGTGGAGGTCCTGACGGCCTACGACATGTATTACTACAGCCGTGACGCCCACACCATGACGGGCGGTGCCGACAAGCCGCTGCCGGCCTGGCGCGTGGTGTTTGGCGACAGCCATGGCACCTGGGTGCACATCGACCCGGCGACCGGCGCCGTGCTGGGCCGCACCGACAGCACACGCCGGCTCAGCCGCTGGCTGTTTGCCATGCTGCACAGCTGGGACTGGCTGCCGCTGCTCGAGCGGCGTCCACTCTGGGACATTCTGCTGATCGTGCTCAGCCTCGGCGGGACCGCCCTCAGCCTGACCGGGGTGGTGATCGGCTGGCGCCGCCTCGGGGTCAAGCTGTCAACTGTCAAATCAGGCTGCCGGACGTCCAAAGCGTTCCCGGCCATTCACATACCGATGGGACAACCATGACAGGCATCTTCAGATGGGGCTTGATGGCCTCCTGCGCGGCTGTGGCTTGCGCCGCGACCGCACAAATTTCCAATCCGGATGCCGCCCTGCCGGTGACGGAAGTCCGGGGATCCGCCGTTCCCGCACTATTGCGTGCAGGCAGCCTGGCCACGGGGAGCGCGGGCTCAACACTGGATACACCGTTTTCCGCCTCCAGCCTGCCTGCCGAAGTGCTCAGGGAGCAGGGTGGAACCAGCCTGCAGGAAGCCTTGCGCAACATTCCGGGCGTGCAGGCGGACTCGGGCTTCAACGGCTCCCACACCCAGTTTTTCACCCTGCGCGGGGCCATCGCCGACAGCGCAACCGGCTCGAGCCGGATTTTGCGCGACGGGGTGCGGTTGTCGAACTATCCCTTTGCGCTGCCGTTTGTGGAAAGCATCGAAGTGCTCAGGGGGCCGGGTGCCGCCTTGGGCGTGCGCAGCGAGCCCGGCGGGACCGTGAACCTGGTCACCAAACAGCCCCAACTCGGCAACTTCGGCTCGACCGGGGCGAGTGTTGGAAGCGCCGGCGCCCTGGAATTCTTTACCGATGTGAACCGTGTCATCTCGCCGGAGAATGAACTGGCGGCGCGTGTGATCGCGACCCATTCGGCCAGCAGCGAGTGGCGCCATGTGTCCGACAAATTGAACGGACTGAAACTGGGCATCGCCAAAAGCGACGGTAACCGCTACCACCTGCGCGCCGGCGTGGAGGTGATCAACCAGACCTACCAGCCCGACTACGGCATTCCTTCGCTGACCAATCGCCCCGTTGATGTGCCGCGTGACAGGCAGTTTGGCGAGCCGTGGCTGGATTCGACGACCAACACCCGGATTGCGGATTTTCATGGGGATATTGCACTGTCTCCCGACACACGCCTGAATGTTGATGTCACGCATCTGGAGGCAGACTCCACGTCCTTGAAGACCTTTCTCAACGGCAACCCCAGGCCGGTGACGCCGGCCACGCCTTATGGCACTTTTGACCGTGCCGCCTCATGGGAGCCAGACACGCAGAGGAAAATTGACGCCGTCGCGACGTCGCTGACGAGCCGCCATGTGGCTTCCGGTCTGGAGCACCGGGTTTTCTTCGGGCTGGACTATTACAGGGAAACTCTCAACCAGCCGACATTGGCGATTCCTGCTTCCAGCACCCCTTCGATCAATGTTTTCAACCCGGTGTTTGGTCTGATCCGAGCCCCGGCTGCCGGCGCCAACCTGGCGCGCAGCCTGACCACCCAGGACCTTCAAAGCACCGCCGCTTCTTTCCAGGACGAAATCACCCTGGGTGACTGGACGGTGGTGGGGGGCTTGCGTTATACCCGCCAGGATTTCCTGTATGGCGCCGCCGGTACGCGGGCGGTTCAGGAGTCGGCCTGGTCGCCCAAGCTTGGCGTGCTGCACCGCTTGTCCGACACGCACAGCGTTTATGCCAACTATGCCAAAGGCATGGCACCCAACCAGGTGTCGTCTTCCGGCAACCAGTCGCTGCCATCCCGGTTTGCCGAGCAGGTGGAACTCGGCTGGAAGGCGCTGTGGCAGGAGGGGCGTCTCACATCCGATGTGGCGGTCTACCGGCTCAACCAGACCAACATGATTTCTGCCGACCAGAGCACGCCGCTGAACAATTTCGACTTCACGGTAGACGGGACCGGGCGATCCGAGGGTCTGGAGGCGTCATTGACCGGCGCCCTGACCGCCAACTTGTCGGTTCGTGCCGCGTATGCGTACACCCGCGCGCGCGTGCTTGCCAACTCGGTGCTGGCGGGCAACACGGTGCCCAATGTGGCGGAACACGCCCTCAGCATCTGGGGTCAGTATGCCTGGCCGGTCAAGGGTGATGCGCAGTGGCTGAGCAGCGCGGGCCTGTATGGGCAGAGCGCGCGTTATGCGGACCGCGCCAACACCGTGGTCCTTCCCGGCTACGCCCGTGTGGACCTGACGCAGACCTGGAAAAAGGCCCTGGGGCCGGCGCAGTCGGTGGAGGTGCAACTGGCGCTGCGCAATGCTTTTGACAAGGCGTATTACGTGTCCAGCCACCTGCATGTGGCCCGCTGGGTGACGCCGGCGCAGGGGCGCAACGTGTCCCTGTCTGGCGTGTACAGGTTTTGATGCCTTTCGGGAAAACAACCAGCCGGACCGGTCAGTGTTATCGTTTCTAACCAAGGAGATAGTCATGTTCCCCCTTATTCGTTCCATTTGTTTTTCCGCGTTGGCACTCGGTGCTGCGGCTGTGCATGCGCAGGTAGAAGTCAAGGATGCCTGGGTGCGCACCGCTGTGCCCGGCCAGTCGGGCACCGGCGCTTTCATGAGCATCACCGTCAAGGATGGCGCCAGGCTGGTTGGCGCGTCGTCGCCGGTGGCCGGTGTGACCGAGGTCCATGAGATGAAGATGGAAAACGATGTCATGCGCATGCGTGCCATCCCTGCGCTGGACCTGCCGGCCGGACAGACCGTGCAGCTCAAGCCAGGCGGCTACCACGTCATGCTGATGGAACTCAAGCAGGCCTTGCCCAAAGGCAGCACGGTGCCGCTGACCCTGACGCTCAGGGACGCGAAGGGCCAGGAAAGCAAGGTCGAGCTGAAACTGCCGGTCGCGGCGACCGCGCCGACGGGGGCCGCCATGCCGGCCCATGGCGCTGGCCACAAACACTGATTTATCGGGCCTTGCCGCCGAGGCGGCGGTACACCGTGGCGCGGCTGATGCCCAGCGCGCGCGCGGCCTTCATGACGTTGCCCTTGGCCTCGTTGACGGCCTTGCGGATCAGGGCGGTTTCGACATCCTTGAGCGGCAGGCCCGGCGCTGCAGCGCGTTGGCCCAGGCGCCCGGTGGTGTCCACCTGCCCGCGCAGCATCGGCAAGGCATGCAGGCGCAGGCCGGACCACAGCGGCACGTCGATGGCCTGCGGGTCGCCAAGCGTGCCGCTTTTGGCGGCGTCGAACAGCATCTCGTAAGGCATGGCAAACAGCTCGCTGCAATGCACCGCGGCCGGGCTGCCGGCCTGCAGCGCCGGCACCATCTGCC
This sequence comes from Paenacidovorax caeni, assembly GCA_943370985.1. GTDB lineage: Bacteria > Pseudomonadota > Gammaproteobacteria > Burkholderiales > Burkholderiaceae_C > Polaromonas > Polaromonas caeni_A. The sequence continues at coordinate 7,715 of CALRTF020000055.1, read as the reverse complement.
GCGCGGCCGGGTTGGCTCCCAGCACCCAGCCGTCGCTGTCCACGCCGATCAGCCCGTCCATGTCGTCGCCCAGGCTGTGGCTGGACCAGTTCAGGCGGATCAGCAACTCGTGCGGCCGGCCCTGGATCAGCGCGTTTTCAATACTGCGCGCCGACTGCACCACCAGGTGCTTGAGTTCGGGCCGCTCCACCGTGTCCACGCCGGTCAGGTCCAGCATGCCGGCACAACGGCCGTCGGGGCCGAACAGCGGGGCGCCGGCGCAGCTGTAGGCCGAGTTGGCTGTAAAAAAATGTTCGCCGCGGTGCAGCCAGACCGGCTGCAGCTCTGTCAGCGCCGCGCCGATCGCGGTGGTGCCCACGCTGTCCTCCGACAGGTCCACGCCGATGCGGGTGATCAGGTGGGCGCGCCGGTCGCGCCTGTCGATGGCGCCGTTGACATCGACCACCACACCTTGCGCATTGGTCAGGATGGCGAAGTAACGGGTGCTGGCAATCGCTGCGCCGAGTTTTTCCAGCACCGGCCGCGCTGCCTGCACCAGCACGTGGTTGGCTTCCTCGGTGCGGCGCAGCGCCTGCGCCGACAAGGTGTCGAAACCGACAGCCTGGTCTGGCGTCTTGCCGCTGGCCAGGCAACGCTGCCAGGAGCGTTCTATCCACGGTTCCGCGAGCAGGCCGGACGCGCCCTTGCGGTCCTGCAACACGGCCTGGCGCGCGTGCGCAATCTGTTGCAGGCGCTGGTCGGGGGAGGGCGGGAGGACGGTCAGCATGGGTTCTCGTGCGGTGGACGCAGCCTACCAGAGCCGGCCCGCTTGTGCAGGGAGCCGCGGCCGGCCGGGAATGTTCCATTTTGAGAATTTCACCGGGCTTTGGCAAGCTCCTAGGGTTTAACCTAGGCCAGCATGCGGGGTGCACTTCAACAATGAACCGCTGGGCCTGAAACGGCCCTGGCCCGTAGCCAAAACCAAAAGCCATCAGGAGACAAGCCCATGCAAGTTCAGTTCAAAGTCAACGGCAAGGCCAAAAGCGTGGAGACGCCGCCGGCCACCTTTCTGGTCCAGGTGCTGCGCGAGCAGTTGCAGATGACCGGCACCCACGTCGGCTGCGACACCGCGCAGTGCGGCGCCTGCACCGTGCTGATGAATGGCCGCGCGGTCAAGTCCTGCAACATCCTGGCGGCGCAGGCCGAGGGCGCGGACATCACCACCATCGAAGGCCTCGCGGCGGCCGACGGCACCATGCATCCGATGCAGGCGGCCTTCAAGGAATGCCACGGCCTGCAGTGCGGCTTCTGCACCACCGGCATGGTCATGAGCGCGGTGGACCTGTGCAAGCACCATCCGAAGGCCAGCGAAGGCGAGATCCGCGAGCTGCTGGAGGGCAACATCTGCCGCTGCACCGGTTACCAGAACATCGTCAAGGCGGTGCAGCAGGGTGCTGCCGCCATGGCGGGCTGAGCGCCGCCTTCCGCCTTCCCGGCGCGCCGCCGGCGTGCCGGCCCACCGGCTTCCACATCTTTCCTGGAGTACACACATGGGTGCATCCGACTTCATCAACCTGCCGAATATCGGCACCTCGGTCCGCCGCAAGGAGGACTACCGCTTCCTGACCGGCGGCGGCCAGTACACCGACGACATCACGCTGGCCCACCAGAGTTATGCGGTGTTTGTGCGTTCGCCGCATGCGCACGCAAAAATCAACAGCATCAATACCGCGGCCGCCAAGGCCGCGCCGGGGGTGCTCGATGTATTTGTCGGCGAGGACGTGGCGGCCGACAAGATCAACGGCCTGCCTTGCGGCTGGCTGATCACGAGTACCGACGGCAACCCGATGAAGGAGCCGCCACACCCCATCCTGGCCCAGGGCAAGGTGCGTTATGTCGGCGACCATGTCGCCATGGTGGTGGCCGAGACGCTGGAGCAGGCCAAAAACGCCGCCGAGCTGGTCGAGGTCGATTACGAGGTGCTCAGCGCCGTGGTGCGTGTGACCGATGCGGCCAAAGCGACGGCCCTGCATGAGGCCGCGCCCGACAACCACTGCTACAAGTGGGCGATCGGCGACAAGGGCCAGGTCGATGCGGTGTTTGCAAATGCCGCCCATGTGACGAAACTGGACCTGACCAACAACCGCCTGATCCCGAATGCGATGGAGCCGCGCGCGGTGATCGGCTCCTACAGCCGCGCCACCGATGAATACGTGTTGTACGTCTCCAACCAGAACCCGCACGTCGAGCGCCTGCTGCTGACGGCCTTTGTGATGGGCCTGCCCGAACACAAGGTGCGCGTGATTGCGCCCGACGTCGGTGGCGGCTTCGGCTCCAAGATCTACCTGTATGCCGAAGACGTGTGCCTGACTTGGGCCTCGAAAAAGCTCAACCGCAACATCAAGTGGACGGCCGACCGCAGCGAGGCTTTTGTCAGCGACGCGCATGGCCGCGACCATTCCAGCCATGCCGAAATGGCGCTGGACAAGGACGGCAAGTTCCTCGCGATGCGGGTGCACACCGACGCCAACATGGGTGCTTACCTGTCGACCTTCGCGCCAGCGGTGCCGACGATTTTGTACGCGACCTTGCTCGCCGGCCAGTACACCTGCCCACAGATCTACGTCGAAGTCGATGCCTGGTTCACCAACACCGCGCCGGTCGACGCCTACCGCGGCGCCGGTCGCCCCGAGGCCACCTATCTGCTCGAGCGCCTGGTCACGCGCTGTGCCTGGGAACTGGGCCTGGCGCAGGACGAAATCCGCCGCCGCAACTTCGTGAAGGACTTCCCCTACCAGACGCCGGTGGCGCTGCAGTACGACGTCGGTGACTTCCACGCGCTGCTCAAACGCGGCAACGAACTGGCCGACGTGGCGGGTTTTGAAAAACGCAAGACCGCATCGGCCGCCAAAGGCCTGTTGCGCGGCATCGGTTATTCCTGCTACATCGAGGCCTGCGGCCTGGCGCCCAGCAACATCGCCGGCGCGCTCGGTGCGCGCGCAGGCCTCTTCGAATGCGGTGAGGTGCGGGTGCACCCGACCGGCAGCGTGACGGTGTTCACCGGCTCGCACAGCCACGGCCAGGGACACGAGACCACCTTTGCGCAGGTGGTGGCCGCGCGCCTGGGCATTTCGGTGGACGCGGTGGACATCGTGCACGGCGACACCGGGCGTGTGCCTTTCGGCATGGGCACTTACGGCTCGCGATCCATGTCGGTGGGCGGCACGGCCATCATGAAAGCCCTCGACAAGATCGAGACCAAGGCCAAGAAAATTGCGGCGCACCTGATGGAGGCCAGCGACGCCGACGTCGAGTTTGCCAACGGCGAGTTCACCATCAAGGGCACCGACAAGAAGGTGACTTTCGGCCAGGTGGCGCTGACGGCTTATGTGCCGCACAACTACCCGCTGGACAAGCTCGAGCCCGGCCTCAATGAAACCGCCTTCTACGACCCGACCAATTTCACCTTCCCGGCCGGCACCTACATCTGCGAGGTCGAGGTCGATCCTGCGACCGGCGTGGTGCGGGTCGACAGCTTTACCGCGGTCGACGATTTCGGCAACATCATCAACCCGATGATTGTCGAAGGCCAGGTGCATGGCGGGCTGGTGCAGGGCATCGGCCAGGCGCTGCTGGAGAACTGCGTGTATGACCCGGAGTCCGGCCAGCTGCTGACCGGCTCCTTCATGGACTACGCCATGCCGCGCGCCGACGACATGCCCAGCTTCAAGCTGGACACCTTGTGCACGCCCTGCAGCCACAACCCGCTGGGCGCCAAGGGCTGCGGCGAGGCGGGTGCCATCGGTTCGCCGCCAGCCGTGATCAACGCCGTGCTGGATGCGCTCCGGCCGCTGGGCGTGACCGACTTCGACATGCCGGCTTCGTCCAGCCGTGTCTGGGAAGCCATACAGTCCGCCAGAAAATAACCAGATCGCCAAGGAGAAAACACAATGTATCCCTTCACCCTGGAACGACCCACCGCGCTGGCCGATGCCGCCAGACTCGCCGCCGCCGGCGCCAAACCGCTGGCAGGCGGGCAGACCCTGCTGGCCTCGATGAAGCTGCGCCTGTCCAGCCCGGAGCAACTGGCCGACCTGAGCGGCATCAAGGAGCTGAGCGGCATCAAGCGTGAGGGCAACAGCTTTGTCATCGGCGCCATGACGCGGCATCTCGACGTCGCCAACAACGCCGACATCAAGGCCGCGCTGCCGGCACTGGCGGACCTGGCCGCCAACATCGGCGACCGCCAGGTGCGCGCCATGGGCACGCTGGGCGGATCGGTCGCCAACAACGACCCGTCGGCCTGTTACCCGAGCGCGGTGCTGGCGCTGGGCGCCACCATCCACACCACGGCGCGCAAGATCGCGGCCGATGATTTCTTCCAGGGCATGTTTGCCACCGCACTCAACGAGGGCGAGCTGATCACGGCGATCAGCTTCCCGATACCTAAACGCGCGGCCTACATGAAGTTCAAGCAGCCGGCCTCGCGTTTTGCGCTGGTCGGCGTGTTTGTCGCGCAGTTCGATGCGGGCGTGCGGGTGGCGGTGACGGGCGCGTCCAGCGGCGTGTTCCGCCATGCCGGGCTGGAAGCTGCGCTCGGCAAGAACTTCACGCCAGAAGCGGCGGCCGGCGTGAAGATAGACGCGACCGACCTCAACAGCGACATCCACGCGACGGCCGCCTACCGCGCCAACCTGATCAGCGTGCAGACGCAGCGCGGCGTGGCGAAGGCGCTGGCTGGCTGAACCGTACCGCTGCTGGAGGCAGGCTGCGGCATTGAATAAATATGCCTCCAGCCCCCGCTGGACGGGGGCAAGCAGCTCCTGAATTGATAGCAACCGGGGCGCAGGCTAAACTGATCCGATGACACCTTTTCCCACCATCGATGCGCTGGCGCAGGCCCTGCAGCAGGCCGGCTATTTTGCCGACCGGCGTCTGGCAACCGCCGTGTTTCTGGCGCTCAAGCTGCAGCGCCCGCTGTTGCTGGAGGGAGAACCTGGCGTCGGCAAGACCGAACTGGCCAAGGCCTTGTCGCTGGCTTTGCAGCGCCAGCTGATCCGCCTGCAGTGTTACGACGGTCTGGAGCAGCGCGAAGCGCTGTACGAATGGAACTACGCGGCCCAGTTGCTGCATATGCGTGCCGTGGAGGGCAAAGGTACTGCAGCGGATGTCGAGAGCGAGGTCTACCAGGACCGCTACCTGATACGCCGGCCGCTGTTGCAGGCGCTGCAGACCCCGGCGCCGGGCGCGGTGCTGCTGATCGACGAGGTGGACCGCGCCGACGAGCCTTTCGAGGCCTTCCTGCTCGAGTACCTCGGCGAGTACCAGGTCAGCATCCCGGAAATCGGCACGGTCACTGCGCAGGTCACGCCGGTCACCATCCTGACCAGCAACCGCACGCGCGAGCTCAATGATGCCGTCAAGCGCCGCTGTCTTTACCACTGGCTGGACTATCCGGAGCGCGAGCGCGAACTGGCCATCATCCGCGCCCAGGTCCCGGAAGCCGGCGAACAACTCTCGGCGCAGGTCGCGGGGTTTGTCGACCGCCTGCGCCGTTCGCCCTTCGGCAATGCTTTCCAGCGCGCGCCCGGCATCGCGGAAAGTGTCGAATGGGCCAAGGCGCTGGTGGCGCTGGACACGCTGGTGGTGGACCCGGAGGTGGTGGCCGACACCGCGGGCATTTTGTTCAAGCAGCGCGAGGATGTGGCGGCACTCACGCATGCGCTGGCGGTGGACCTGCTCAAGCCTGAAGAAGCCCCAGCGCAGTGAGTTGAGGCCAAGCCATGCTTTTAGGTGACGCACGCAGCGGAAAATTGGCCGACAACATTGCGGGTTTCGGCCGCGCCCTGCGCCGCGCCGGGGTCAAGGTCGACAGCCAGCGCATCGCCCTGGCCAAGGAGGCGGCCCTTGCCGTCGGCATCAGCGAAAGGGGCGACCTCAGCGCCGCCTTCGAAGCCGTGATGGTCAGCCGCGAACAGGACCGGCTGGTGTTTCGCGAATTGTTCGACGTGTATTTCCAGGACCCGAAAGTCGCCAACAAGCTGCTGGCGCAGCTGTTGCCCAGTGCCGAAGGCAAGGCCGAACCCAGCAAGCGACGTCCGCGTGTGCGTGAGGCGCTGGCGCCGCAGCAGTCCTTCGGCCAGCAGGCCGCGCCTGCCAAAGAAGACCAGAAGGTCGAATTCGACGCGGCCATGACCGCCAGCGACATTGCACGGCTGAAACATGCCGACTTCAATGCGCTGTCGGCCACCGAGTACCGGCTCGTCGAGCGGCTGGCGCGCGACATCCGGCTGCCGCTGCCCACCTTCAGCTCGCGGCGCAGCCGCCCCGCGGCCAGCGGCAACCGCATGCACTGGCCCGGCGTGATGCACCAGGCGGCGCGCACCGGCGGCGAACTGATCCATTTGCCGCGGCTGCAGCGGCGCGAGCAGGCGCTGCCCTTGCTGGTGCTGGTCGATGTGTCCGGGTCCATGGAACGTTATGCGCGCTTGCTGCTGGCCTTTCTGCACGCAGCGACGCGCCGGCACCCGCAGCGTGACGTGTTTGCCTTCGGCATGCACCTGACCGACCTCACGCCGGCCTTTCGCCAGGCCGACACCGACGACATGCTCGCGCATGCCAGCCTGTCGATCGAAGACTTTGCCGGCGGCACGCAGCTCGGCGCCTCGCTGGCCAGCCTGCGTGTCCATCACGCGCGCCGCCTGGTCGGGCGGCGTACCATGGTGCTGGTCATCACCGATGGACTGGACACCGGCGAGCCCGATGAGCTGGCCCGCGAGCTGGCCTGGCTGCGCCGGCGCAGCCGCCGCCTGCTCTGGCTCAATCCGCTGCTGCGTTTTGACGGCTATGCGCCGCTCGCACGCGGGGCCGCGGTGCTGCATGCCCACGCGCACGGCATGCTGGCGGTGCACAACCTCAGCAAGCTCGAGGAACTCGCGGCCAGCCTCGCGGCTCTGATGAAGAAATAACGCACGATCACAAAGCAAATTGCAACAAAGGGACCAACATGGACATGCAGGGAAGCCGCCAGCTCGCGGTGACACAACAACAGGCCTGGGACGCGCTCAATGATCCGGCCGTGCTCAAGGCCTGCATCCCGGGCTGCGACAAGGTCGAGGCCACCGGCGAGAACCAGTACGCGATTGCGATGGCCCTGAAGATAGGCCCGGTGTCGGCCAAATTCACCGGCAAGATTTCCCTGACCGAGATGAACCCGCCGGCCAGCTACAAGCTGTCCTTTGACGGGCAGGGCGGAGTCGCCGGCTTCGGCAAGGGCAGTGCCGAAGTGACATTGACGCCGAACGAGGACGGTTGCGAACTCGCCTACACCGTGCACGCGTCGGTCGGAGGCAAGGTGGCCCAGCTCGGCCAGCGCCTGATCGACGGTGCGGCCAAGTCCATGGCGGAAGATTTTTTCAAGCGGTTTGACGAGGAAATGCAGCGCCTGCATCCCGAGAGTTATGCCGCCAGAATGGTCATGGGCGAGGTCGAGGCCGACAACCCCGGCGCGGCGCCTGCGGCGGCCAGATCCGTTATTCCGCTGTGGGTCTGGGTCGCCGGTGCTGCGGCGCTGGCCATTGCCGTCTGGCTGGGCAACTGAGCAGGCGCGCACAAGGAGAGGCATGATGGAAAACCTTGATGTCATGGTGTTGCGGACCTTGCGCGACTGGCGCCAGGCGGGCAAACGCGCGTTGCTGGCGACGGTGGTGCGCACCTGGGGCTCCTCGCCGCGGCCG
>CALRTF020000054.1:0-18912 GCA_943370985.1 Paenacidovorax caeni | reverse complement strand
GGGTCGCCTTTTTCTTTGCTTACTTTCTTTTTGGCGACGCAAAAAGAAAGTGAGTTGCCGCCGGGCAACCCCCGGCTTGTTGGCGAACCTGAAGCGTCGAGGCAAAGAAGGCTTCGACAGGCTCAGCCCGAACGGTCGGAGGATCGCCTGCATGGATCCCGGATCCAGTCCGGGATGACAAGGCCAGGAGAAACCAGTCTCGGCCCAACCGGCCGCGAGGTTCAGACTTCGACCGGAAAGCGCCTGGACGCAATCTCCAGCAAACCATCAAAAATAAGCCCTTCCACGAGTTCGAAGCGAACCGACATGCTCGGTCCCATCTTCCATCCCGCGCCGCCGGTCATGATGCATTCGGGGGCCTCGCCGCAGTGGCGGGTGGTGTTTTCGACCATGCGCTGGACCGCGCCGGCAATCGCAAAGGTGCCGCCGCTGGTCAGCGCGTCGCTGGTGTTGGTCGGGAAGTCCTTCACGTCGCCGGTCGGCACATGCAGGCCGGCGGTGCCGGACTCGAGGGCGCGCAGCATGATGCCGTGGCCCGGCAGGATGATGCCGCCGAGGAATTTGCCGGAAGCGTCGATGGCTTCGACAGTCACGGCCGTGCCGACCATCACCACCACGCAGGGTTTGCGGATGCCGCGCGCCAGCAGGCGTTGCCGCGCGCCTATCATCGCGACCCAGCGGTCCGCACCCAGGCGCGCCGGGTGGTCATAACCGTTGGTCACGCCGGCTTCCTGGGCACTCGGAATCACCCAGCGCGGCGCGACGTCCCAGAGTTCCATCTGTTCGATCACGCGGCGCTTGACCGCGTCGCCGGCGACGATGCAGCCGAGGATGCGCGTGGGCACGGGCAGACCGTCCCACTCTTCTTCGGCAAGTTTTTCGATGTTCTCGAGAAACACCGCGCCATGGGCCAGCACCCGCGCTCCCGCAACCGGAGCCTCGTACTGGGCCCACTTCAGGCGGGTGTTGCCCACGTCAAGTGCTAGAAAAGTCATGTGACAGGATTATGAACAGGTTCTGCCCTCTCAACGGGAGGACTTACCTCAGGACCCTGGCAGTCAGTGCGGCATCACCGGCCGCGCGAAGTCCACCGTGCCGCCTCGCGCCGCCTCGTACGCGCGCGAGGCGCGCAGCACCAGCGCGTCACCGAACATCGGCCCCACAAACTGCAGACCGATAGGCAAACTATCGCTGGTCAGCCCGCAGGGCACGGTGCTGGCCGGCTGCTGGGTCAGGTTGAAGGGATAGGAAAACGGCGTCCAGCCCAGCATGGCCACCGGGTCCATGGGCGTGTGGCCCGCCGGCCGCGCCTCGAAAGCCGGCACCGCGACGCTGGGCGTGACCAGCAAATCAAAACGCTGCATGAACTGGCGCATCTGCGAACCGAGCGCACCGCGTTGCAAATGCAGGCGCTGGATGTCCAGCAGGCTGAGCTTCTCGCCAAGCAGCGCCTCGGCGCGGAAGTCCGGGTCGGTTTGCGCCTGCTGGGCCGGGCTCAAGGTATTCCAGACGGTCCAGGCGCCCGCAAACCACAGGCCGGTGGTGATCTCCAGCGGGTCGTCGAAGCCCGGGTCGATCTGCTCGACATGGGCGCCCAGTTCCGACAGCTGCGCGACCGCCTGTGCCACCGAACGCGCGACCTCCGGGTGCACGTTTTTGGCATACCCCAGCGTCGGTGACCAGGCGATGCGCAGGCCGCGTATGCCGTCCTCCAGGCCGTGCAGGTAGTCGCTGCTGTCCGGCGGCAAGGAGGTCCAGTCCCGCGGGTCGGGCTTTTTCAGGACGTTCATCATCAGCGCCGCATCGGTCACGCTGCGGCTGTGCGGCCCCAGATGCGCCACCGAGCCAAAAGGCGACAGCGGGTAGGCCGGCACGCGGCCGAAACTCGGCTTGAGGCCAAAGTTGCCGCAGAAGGCCGCCGGGATGCGCACCGAGCCGGCGCCGTCGGTGCCTATCGCCAGCGGCCCCATGCCGGAGGCCACCGCAGCCGCCGCGCCGCCGGATGAGCCACCCGGTGTTTTCGAGAGGTCCCAGGGATTGCGCGTGATGCCGGTGCGCGGTGAATTGGTTTCGCCCTTGCAGCCGAACTCGGGTGTGTTGGTCTTGCCGAGGATCACCGCGCCGGCTTCGCGCAGCCGGGCCGTGACCGGCGCGTCCACCTCCCAGGGCTGGCTGGCGTCCACCGTGTGGCTGCCGCGCAGCGTGGGCATGCCGCGGGTCAGGATCAGGTCCTTGATCGAGACCGGTACGCCGTCGAGTTCACCACAGGGCGCACCGCCCCGGCGGTATTTCTCCCAGCGGGCTTCGCTGTCCATGGCGGCCTGCAGCGCGGACTCCTCGGCCACCAGGCAAAAGGCATTGACTTGCGGATCCAGCGCGGCTATCCGCGCCAGCACTGCGCGGGTGGCATCGACCGGCGAGGCCTGACCACTTTCGTAAAGCCGCAGCAGTTCGGCAGCGGTGCAATCGGCGAGGTCGGTGCGATGGGTCGAAGATGGCATCGGCTACTCCTGAAATCAGGGCCGGCGGCGCATGGCCTCCGGCAGGTTTTTCCACGGCAGGTCGGCCGGGTCGGCCGCCATCGGTCCTGCGGCCTTGGCCACGAGGATGTCGCTGCTTGCATCCGCTACCAGCGGCGTGAAGTCCGCGCGGAAGTGGTTGGAGCTTTTGACCACGATGATTTTCATGGCTTCGGGTGTGATGCCGACCATGCGGAACAGTTCGCGGTCCAGCATCTGCATCTGCCCGCTGGCCACGGCCACCAGCACCCCGTCGATCTCGAGGCAGGCGCAGGGGCCCAGCGTCGCAGCCATGCCGGTCATCATCGGGCCTTTGAGCGTGACCCGGCCGTCGCTGACTGCGCGCACCACAAAATGGCCGGTCACCGGCGCATCGCTGTCGTGGCCGGTAAAGGTCGGCACGGCCTGCCCGAGGCTGAGGGACACGCTGGCACCCACGCCGGCGGCGAGGGCGGCCTGCGCGGCTGCAGGGTCGAACATCAGGCCCAGCGCCACCTGGCCCGGGAACTGCCGGCCCGCGCCCTGCGCCAGCAATGCATGCAACAGGCCCGTCGTGTTGCTGCTGCCGCCGGCGCCCGGGTTGTCCTGGGTGTCGGCGATCACCAGCGGTGTGTCCATGACAGCTGCACGCGCCAGCGCCTGCGCGACCGCGTCCTGCGCCGGCAGGAAGTCCAGCGTCCACTGGGTGGGCTCGGCCACACGCGCATACAGATGTGCCAGCGCCTCTTCCGCCCGTTCGCCATGCGCCCAGACCATGGGGCCACACTCGTCGAAATCCGAGGCCGGAAAACCCATGCAAAAACTCAGTCGCACGCCGAACTGCGCATCGGCCGCCGCGAGTGCATCGTAAAGACCCTGCGCCGGCGCCATCCAGGTGCTTTGGGCGTTCAGCGGGATCAGGAAAGGCAGGCGCCGGAAGGCCAGCGCCTCCTTGCGGCCCAACGCCATGCGGCGTTCCAGCAAGTCGGCCGCCAGCTCACCGGTGGAGGCCATGTCGATGTGCGGGTAGGTGCGGTAGGCCACCAGCGCATCGGCCTGCGCCAGCATGGCCCCGGTCACATTCGCGTGCAGGTCCAGGCTGGCGACGATGGGCAGGTCCGGCCCCACCAGCTCGCGGATGCGGTCTATCAGTTCGCCTTCAGTGTCGGCCACATGTTCTGCCACACCGGCGCCGTGCAGGTCCAGGTAAACGGCGTCGAAGCCGCCTTTGGCGACATCGGCCAGCACGGCCGCGCTGATGTATTCAAAGGCCTCCTCGGTCACATAAGACGAGGGCGAGGCGCCGCACCAGCTGCCCGGCAGCACCTGCCAGCCGCGCGCCCGGGCTGCGGCGATAAAGCCGCCGGCCGGAAGATTCACGCCGCTGAGCTGGTCCAGCATGGCCTGGCCCTGCATGAAGGCCGGGAACACATCACCGCGGGTAAAGGCGGCCCAGTCGGCTTTCAGGGGCGCAAAGGTATTGGTTTCGTGCTGGTAGCCGGCGACAAGGATTTTCAAAAAGCAGCTCCGGGTGCGGCAGCCAGCAGCCGGCGCGTGTAGTCATGTTGGGGGTGGGCATACAGCTGGGCCGTCGGCCCTTCTTCGACAATTTTCCCCTGGTGCATCACGATGACACGGTCGCACAACTGGGCGGCGACGCGCAGGTCATGGGTGATGAACAGCAGGCCCAGGCCGAGCTCGGCCTGGATCTCGCGCAGCAGCGCGAGGATCTGCGCCTGCACGCTGACATCGAGCGCGCTGACTGCTTCGTCGGCCACCAGCACCCGCGGCCGGCAGGCCAGCGCGCGGGCAATCGCAATGCGCTGGCGCTGGCCGCCCGAGAACTGGCTGGGGTAACGCTGCAGGCCCTCGGGCGGCAACCGGACCTTGTCCATCAAACGGGCTGCAAGCGCCGTCGCTTCCGCGCGGGTAGCTCCGAAATTGATGGCGCCTTCAATCAGGGAATCACCGACCTTGCGCCGCGGGTTCAGTGAGCGGTTGGGGTCCTGGAACACCACCTGCACCTGGCTGCGCAGCGGCCGGAGTTTGCCCTCGCTGAAACCGGCGACATCGACCGACGCACCCTGCGCATCCTGGCCGGGCGGGGTCCACCACACCTGGCCCGCGCTCGGGTCGATCAGCCGGATCAGGCAGCGCGCCAGCGTCGATTTGCCGGAACCGGACTCGCCCACCACACCCACGGTTTCGCCGGCCGACACCGCCACCGACGCAGCCTGCAGCGCATGGGTGAGGCGCTGGCGGCCCAGCCAGTCGCGCGAGACATAGGTCTTGCTGACCTCCTGGCCGCGCAGCAAGGGCAGGCCCTGCGGCGCCGCACGCGCGGGCGGCGGCGTCATGCCGGGCACCGCGGCGAGGAGCATTTTTGTGTAACCGGCCTGGGGGTTGCGCAGCACTTCGTCACGCGTACCGTACTCGACGGCACGCCCCTGGTGCATGACCAGCACCTCGTCGGCAATGTCGGCCACCACGCCCATGTCGTGGGTGATGAACAACACGGCACAGGCCTGGCGCCGGCCACCGGACCGGTCTTCCTGCAGCTCCTCGATCAGCTTGAGGATTTCCTTTTGCGTGGTGACATCCAGCGCCGTGGTCGGCTCGTCGCAGATCAGCAGGGCCGGCTGCAGAACCACGGCCATGGCGATCATGATGCGCTGGCGCTGGCCACCCGAGAGCTGGTGCGGGTAGCTGCGCAACATGCGCTCGGGCTCGGGCAGCTTGACGCGTTGCACGATGTCCAGTACCGCCTCGCTGCGCCGCTTTGCGTTCCAGTCGGTATGTTCCCGGAGCAACTCGTCGATCTGGTCGCCGCAGTTCATCACCGGGTTCAGCGCCGTCATCGGCTCCTGGAACACCATGCCCATGGCCTGGCCGCGCAAGGCGCGCAAATGTTGCGCGCTCGCATCGAGCAGGGACTCTCCCTTCAGGAAGATGCTGCCCGGACCGGGTTTGAGTTCACGCGCCAGCAAGCCCATCACCGCCGTAGCGAGGACGGATTTTCCGGAACCGGACTCACCCACAATACAAAGCGTCTTGCCCTGGCGAATGCTCAGGCTGATGTTCTCGACGGCATACGCGCGGTCGCTGCCCGATGGCAAGGCCACATGCAGCTTGTCGATAACGAGAACGGGCTCAGTGCTCATGGACTGCGTTTCGAAAACTTCGGATCGAGCACGTCGCGCAGGCCGTCACCGAGCAGGTTGATGGCCAGCACGGTCGGCACCAGGAACAGCGCCGGAAACAGCACATTGCCCGGGTACTGGGTGAACTGCACCCTGCCCTCGGCCATGATGTTGCCCCAGGTCGGGATGTCAGCCGGCAGGCCGAGGCCGAGGAAGCTCAGGATGGCTTCGGTCAACACGGCGGACGCCGCGACAAAGGTGCCCTGCACAATCAGCGGCGCCATGGCATTGGGCAGGATGTGCCGCCAGAGGATGACCGGGGTCGGCGTCGCCAGCGCGCGCGCCGCCTCGACAAACGGCTCCTCGCGCAGCGTCAGCACCATGGAGCGCACCAGCCGTGTGACGCGCGGGATCTCGGGAATGGCAATGGCCACCACCACCGTCCACAGTTGCGCGCCCAGCGCAGCCACCAGTGCAATCGCCAGCAGGATGGCCGGGATGGCCATCAGTCCGTCCATGAAACGCATCAGCACCGCATCGACGATGCGAAAGTAACCCGCCAGCATGCCCAGCAGGGCGCCGACGCCTATGGCCACCACGGCGGTGAAGGCGGCCACCAGCAGCGAGGTGCGTGTACCGTACAACACGCGGCTGTAGATGTCGCGGCCGAAGTTGTCGGCGCCCATCCAGAAGGTGTGCCGGACCATCGTGCCGTCGAGTTGCGCAAACTCGCCGCGCACGCCGGCGGCGGTGTTGATGTGCGCCGAATCCATGGCCGCGGGGTCCACCGTGCCCAGCACCGGTGCCAGCACGGCCACCAGCAGCAGGACACCGATCACGCCAGCGCCGAAACGAAACGCGGTGTTGACCCAGAGCCTGCGCCACAGAAGCCGGCCGGCGCCCATCAGTAACGGATCCTCGGGTCGAGAAACAGGTAACTGACGTCCACCAGCAGGTTGACGCCCACATACAGCAGGCTGAAAAACAGCACCAGGCCCTGGATCACCGGAAAGTCGCGGTTGAGCACCGCGTCCACCGTCAGCGAACCGAGGCCGGGGATCGAATACACCGTTTCGGTCACCACCACGCCGCCGATCAGCAGCGCCACGCCGATGCCGATGACCGTGACGATGGGCACCGCGGCGTTGGCCAGCGCATGGCGCATCAGCACCGCGGATTCGGCCAGGCCCTTGGCGCGCGCCGTGCGGATGTAGTCTTCAGTCAGGGCTTCGGAGACGCTGGCGCGCGTCACGCGCGCGATCAGGGCCACATAAATCATGGCCAGCGTGATCCAGGGCAGCACCAGCTGGCGCGCCCAGGTCCAGATGCCCTGGCCATCGCTGCCGAACAGGCGGCGGTAGCCCTGCACCGGAAACCAGTCCAGCTGCACCGCAAACACGTAGATCAACAGGTAGCCGGTGACAAACACCGGAATCGAAAAGCCCGCCACGGAAAAGGCCGACAGCAGGCGGTCCAGCCAGCCACCCATGCGCCAGGCCGCGATGGTGCCCAGCGGCACCGCCACCAGCACCGCCAGCACCAGCGTGCCTGCCGCCAGGCTCAGCGTCGGCTCCAGCCGCTGTGCGATCAGTTCGGTGACCGGCTTGTTCAGATAAAAGGAATAACCAAGGTCGCCCTGCAGGACGCCGCTGAACCAGATCCAGAACTGGACCAGCAGGGGCTTGCTCAGGCCCAGCGTTTCCCGGATCTTCTCGATGTCTTCGTTGGTCGAATTGTTGCCGGCAATCACGGCCGCCGGATCACCCGGCGTGAGCCGCAGGATCAGGAACACCACGATGGCCACCACCAACAGCACAGGGATGGTGGCGAGCAGGCGTTGTAGAAGAAATCGCAGCATGACAAGCGTTGGACCACTCTCTTCACCAGCCGGGGCCGCGGAACCGGCTTAGCCGGGCCGCAGGCGCAGCGCCCCCTCGGGGGGCAGCGACGACACGCCAGTGCGGAGCGTGGGGGCTCTAGTTCTTCTTGATGTTCCAGTACACCTGGGCACCGCCAGGCACCAGGCCGGAGATGTTGCTGCGCAGCGCCGCCGGGTTGTTGTACTGGCCCAGATGCACGTGCGAGGCGGTTTCAATTGCGCGCAACTGCAGCTGCTCGGCGAGCTTTTTCTTCTCGGCCTCGGTGCCGGCCTGGGCGAACTTGACTTTCAGTTCCTCGATGACCTTGTCGTCCTGCCAGCCGAACCAGCCCTTGTCGCCGGTGGCGTTGAGCATGGCCATGGTCAGCGGGTTCTGGATGTCGCCGGCGGTCCAGGCCGTCATGAAGGCGTTCCAGCCGCCCTTGTCCGGTGCGTCCTTCTTGGCGCGGCGGGCCAGCAGCGTGGACCAGTCCGACTGCTGCATGTCGACCTTGAAGCCGGCGGCTTCGAGTTGCTGCTTGGCCACCAGCGGCAGCTTGGCGATGGAGGCCAGGTCGGTCGGCCGCATCAGCACCACCGGCTCACCCTTGTAGCCGGCCTCGGCCAGCATCTGTTTGGCCTTGGCCGGATTCGCCATGCCGGTGTAAATGCCGGCGTTGTCGCTGGCGTAAGGTGTGCCGCAGGGGAAGATGCTCTTGCAGAACTTGTACATGCCGGGCGCGCCCACCTGGGTTTTCAGGAAGGCTTCCTGGCCCATGGCGACCATGGCAGCCTGGCGGATCTTCACGTTGTCGAAGGGCGCGTGCAGGTGGTTGAAGCGGAAGATGTACTGCAGGCCGGCCGGCTGGGCATCCACGATCTGGATGTCCTTGGCCGCCTTGAGCGAGGCGTACTGCTCGAAGGCCGGCTGCTCGATGAGGTCCACCTCGCCGGCGATCAGCGCATTGAACTGGGTCTGCGGATCCCGGATGATGATCCACTCGACGCGGTCCAGGTAGACGTTTTTGCCGCCCGTTGTGCCGTCGGGTTTTTCACTGCGCGGCTTGTATTTGTCGTTCTTGACGTACACCAGCTTTTCACCGGGCTTGTATTCCGCCGTGACGAACTTGTAGGGCCCGGAGCCGATGTTTTCCTTGATCTGCTCGCTGCCCGGCGTGGCCGCGATGCGCGCCGGCATGATGAAAGGCACGTTGGACGACGGTTTCCCGAGCGCCTCCAGCATCACGCCGAAAGGCTGGTTGAACTTGATGATGAAGGTCTTGGCATTGGGCGTTTCGTAACTTGCCAGGCTCCTGGCCATGACACCGCCAAAGCTGTCGCGGCTGGCCCAGCGCTTGAGCGAAGCCACCACGTCCTCGCTGGTGACCGGTTTGCCGTCGTGGAACTCCAGGCCGTCACGCAGCGTGAAGGTCCAGACCTTGTTGTCCTTCGATGCCGTCCAGGTGTCCACCATCTGCGGCTTGACCTTGCCTTCCAGGTCGGTGCCGAACAGGGTGTCGTAAATCATGTAGCCGTGGTTGCGCGTCACGAAGGCCGTGGTCCAGATCGGGTCCAGGATGGTGATGTTCGAGTGCGGCACCACTTTCAGGGTTTTGGCCTGGGCCTGGGCCTGGGCGGCGGCGGGCAGCAGCAGGGAGGACACCAGCGCGGCAGCGGTGGCCAGGGCAAACACGGAGCGACGTTTCATGACGAATTTCCTTAGGAACAAGGGTTGGAACAGCCGGCGGCAATCCCCTGGGCTGTTTGCGTAATGTAACCACAGATCGAATGCAATATTCAAGCCATCGGGAAACTCTGCAAACAAAAGTCTTCAGGAGGTGCTGTCCAACGCGGTCCTAGATCACGCCCAGCCAGCAGGCCCGCTGGATTGCCGACATCTTGTTGTCCACCTTGAGCTTGGCCATGGCATTGGCCATGTGGTAATTGACGGTGCGTTCGGTGCAGCGCAGGCGCTCGCCGGTCTCGCGCGCGGTCAGGCCTTCAAAGGCCAGCGCCAGGCACTCGCTTTCACGCGGGCTCAGCGGGCTGCTGGCGGCCGCCATGGTGCGTTTGAACAGCGGCCAGATATTGAGCGCCGACCAGACCAGCGCCGCGGCCTCGGCGCGGTCATGAAACTGGCGCGGGCTGAACATGAAACATTCAAACGCGCGGCCGGACGGCAAGGGAAACTCGACCCGCACCACGCTCTGGAAGCCGTGCGCCAGCCACAGCAGCCGCCAGCGGTCACCGCCGGCGTCCGAGTTGGCAATATGCTGCCAGGCCACCAGCGGTGCGTCGGACTCCCGCCACGGCGCGCCAAAATCCTGGCTTTCGGCCAGCGCCGAGGCCGGCTCGCGCAGCCGCGGGGGATGGACCGCCGCCACCACCCGGTCCTTGCGCTGCCCGAAGGGGTCGGGGCCGAGCACAACCACCGCCTCGACCGCATATTCACGCAGGGCGGAAATCCAGTCCGCCAGCATGCTGTCCAGCGTAATACTGTCAAAGTTGACAGGTGATGGCATATTCGGTTTTTCTCCAGAACTGTGACAATGTGTCGAGCGATGTTCCAAGATTTATTCATGACCTCCGGAGTACCTGCCAGGATCAAGCGGATGACCAGCGCAGTCTGGCGTTACTCGGGCCTGTCGGGTCGCCTGTCGGCCCGGATCAGGGCCGAGCTTAGGGAGCAGATGGTACTGATTCTGCACCCATCGCCATGGCGCTTGCGCTGGCTCGGGCTGTTCACGCTGGTGGGCCATCCGCTGTTCGGCTGGATCTGGGGCCACTGGTTGCCGCAACCGTATGAACACCCCGGACTGCGCGCGGTGATGGGCGCCCTGGGCCTGCTGCTGATCTCCGAGAGCATCGCCAACGACCCGTCCAGCAAACTCTCGGCCCGCGTCTTCACCCTCGTCACCTGGCTGCAGCTGCCGCTGTTTTTCAGCTGGATGTATCTCTGCAACAGCGGCAACACGGTCTGGCTCGCCAGCTTCTGCGCGATGTTGCTGATTTATTACCACCTGACCGACTGGCGCGTCGCCACCCTGGGCTCCATCGCCGGCGTGTTGCTGGCCGGGGCACTGTTCCAGCTTTTCGGGCCGGCGGTGACGCCGATTGAAGGGCAGCAATGGACCATCAACGCGGTGGTCATCATTTTCTGCTGGACCAGCGCCGTGCTGCTGGGCCTGTCGTCGGCCAACCTGCGGCGCGAGCACCTGCAGTACACCCTCACCACCATGGGCATCATGGCCCACGAATTGCGCACGCCGCTGGCCACCATTTCGCTGATCGGCGACGCGCTGCGCAACGAAAACCAGGGCGTGCGGGATGCCGACGGCGCGCAGCGGCTGGACCAGCTGGTGGTCCGGCTGCATGGCCTGGTGCGCAACATGAACCAGCAGATCGACACCCAGATTGCCAATGCCAGCCTGCTGCGGTTGCCGATGCACCGGGAGACCGTGGCGGCGGCCGCCTTGCTGCGCAATGTGGTGAAGGACTACCCCTACCGCAACTCGCGCGAGCGCGAAAGCGTGACCCTGGTGCTGCGCAAGGATTTTTCGTTCGAATCGTCCTACCGGCTGTTTGCCCAGGTCATCAACAACCTGCTGAAAAACGCCTTTCGCTCGCTGGCGGCCGTCAGTTCGGCACCCAAACCCGGGGATCTGCGCATTGAAGTGGGCGTCCTCAACGGCGCCGGACGCATCGTCGTCACCGACCAGGGTGTCGGCATCCCGACCGAGCTGCAGGCCCGCATCTTCGAGCCCTTTTTCTCCACCGATCACGGCACCGGCCACGGCCTCGGGCTGGCCTTCTGCCAGCAGGTGGTGCAAGGGGCCGGCGGAACCATACGCGTGAAATCCGAACCCGGCCGCGGCGCCATTTTCATCATCGAGCTGGCACCTGTCCACGAGGGCCTGTTCAGGCCCTGACCAACCCACCCACCGCCCATGAGCTTTCCCCTGTTTCATCGCCCCGGCGCCATCGTTTTCCTCGATGACGATCCCGACTACCTCGAAATGCTGGCCATGGTGTTGCCCCGGCAATGGCACATCAAGCTCTACCTGCGGCCGCAGGCCTGCATCAACCAGTTGCAGCAGGAGCCGCCGCTGTGGGAGGCAGATGCCTGGGCCCAGCAGGAGATCGTCGACAACTGGCGCGCCGGCAGCCCGCTGATCCCGCAAATCCTGCAGTACTGGGCGACGCAGGACCGGCGATACGACCTGAGCCGGGTCTGCGTCTTTGACTATGCGATGCCCGGCATGGACGGCCTGCAGGCCCTGTCCGAGCTCACGGACTGGCCGGGCGGGCGGATACTGCTCACCGGGCAGGCCGACGAACATGTGGCGGTCAGCGCCTTCAACCGGGGACTGATCGACCAGTTCATCGCCAAACAGACGCCCGACATCTCGCAACACCTGATCTCGGTGGTGCAGCGCATGCTGGACCGGCCGTTGCTGCAACACACGCAGACCTGGCGCGCAGCGCTGACGCAACCGCAACATGCGCTGCTGCAAGTGCCCTCCGTCGCCAGGCAGCTGAGCGCCCTGGCGGCCAACACCTGGGTCGAACATGTGGTGATCGGGCAACCTTTCGGCATCCTCGGCATGGATGCCGACGGCGCGGCCAGCTGGCTGCAACTGGAGCCTGCCGCCGGGCTGGCCGAACTCGCCGAACTCGCCGAATCGCAGGGGGTGGATGCAGCGGCGGCAGCCGGCATTCGCGAGGGTCGCCACCTGGTGGACCTGGAGCTGCAGCAGGCGCTCGGCCACAGCGCGCCGCCCAGGCTGCTGCCGGCGTTTTCCGTCGGCCATGATGGTTCGGTGCTGGCGGCCCTGTTTCCCCTGGAGCTTGCGGCCAGCGAGCGGGGATGGCCCGGCTACAAACACTGGCTCAAGAAAAACGGTCCGCGCAAGGTGCAGGACTAGGGCCAAAGCAGCGTTCATCAAGCGTGTGCGCAGGCCTGCGCCGCGCGCGCGCGCCTGGCAATCGGCCAGTCCCAGGGTTTGACCAGCGGCGCGACCTCGCGCGCCACCGCCTCGACATGGCCGAGTTCGGCGTCGGTCAGTGCCGCATGCAGCGTCAGCCGCACCATGGCGCGGTTGCGGCTGGTGGCCGGCGCACAAAATACCGCGCCGAACACGCCACGTTCTTCCAGGTGGTCGCGCAGCACCATGGTGTCGGGTTCGGTGCCGGCCTCCAGTGAAATGATCTGCTCCGTGCCCTGGTGGATGGGATACCCCAGGTCGGACAGGCTGGCGCGCAGGCGCCGGGTGTGGCTGCGCAGGCGCTCGCGTTGCTCATCGCGCTGGCCGATCACCGCCAGCGTGGCCCCCAGGCCGGCGATTTCATGAGGCAGCAGGCAGGAGCTGAAGATGTTGGGGAAGCTCGAGCTCAGGATGTAGTAGCGCAACTCGGCCGGCGCCGTGAAGAAACCGCCGCGCCCCGCAAAGGCCTTGGCCAGACTGGCCGTGATGAAGTGCACCCTGTCGGTCAGCCCGAGTTCCGCGCACAGGCCCCGCCCCCCCGGACCGTGCGTTCCCAGCGAATGGGACTCGTCCACCACCACCATGCAGCCGTGCCGCTCGGCCACATCCAGCAACTCACGCAGCGGGCACAGCGCCCCGGTGGTGCTGTACACCGAATCCACGACCACCACGCCCTGGCCGTGGCGCGACAGCATACGCTCCAGGTTGGCCGGGTCGTTGTGCCGGAAGGCGTGGGCCGGCGCCCGTGCCGCATGCGCGCCTTCCCACAGCGAGGTATGCGCCAGCGTGTCCAGGTACACCGGCGTCTGGGCATCGGCAATCGACTGCAGCAGCCCGACATTGGCCGCGTAGCCGGACTGGCAGACAAAACCGTCTTCCTTGCCGACCCATGCTGCCAGCGAATTCTCAAGCACGCGGGCGGGATGTTCGCCATGTACAAACACGCCGGACTGGATCACGAACTCACGGTCATGCCGCAAGGCCGCAACCTGCGCGCCCACGATGTCGGGATGGCCGGTCACGCTGAGGTAGTCGTTGCCGTCCAGGCGCACGGCGTCGGGCCCCGGCGTACGCCCATGCAGGATGAAGCGCCCGCCTACCTGCTGCTCCCAGCGCGGCAGGAATTCGCGCCGTATGCGTTCGCGCAAGTGGGCGGACAGCGCGGGATTGACGACAGGTTTTGTAACGGTTTGCGAAGAAATTCGCTCGGGAAAATCGAGTTGCATGGTGCTACCTTGTGAAAAAGTAACACCATTGAAATTGAAATTGACAAATTCGCACGCACGACCCCTGTCAACATTGACAGGGGTGTTTCAGCAAAATAAAAAACAGCCTCACCCCGGTGCCGGAATGAACACCTTTCGTATTACCCGTACCAATACTTATGGACGACTGGCGGTGAGACTCAGGGCGGCCAGCGCCATGATTTTTGCGCTGTCGACCAATTCCCGGATGCCCACATATTCATCCGGCTGGTGCGCCAGATCGAGGATACCGGGGCCGTAGGCGATACAGGCGTCGAGCTTGCCGGTGCGCACAATGTGTTTCTGGTCGTAGGTACCGGGGCTGGAGATGTAGCTGGCCTCGCGGCCCAGCACGCGGGCAATCGCGCGCGCGGTGGCCAGCACCACCGGCGCGTCCCGCGGCGTGGCCGTCGGCACAAAACTCATGATGTCCCGAATGCCGTAATCGAAACCTGGGCGGCTGCGCTTGAGTTCCTCGAGCATGGCCACGATTTCCGCCTTCACAGCCTCGAGGTTTTCTTCGGCAATGAAGCGGCGGTCCAGCACAGCGCGGCAGGAGTGCGCCACCACCGGCGACGGCAGGTCGCCGGTCGGCCGGT
The DNA here is from genome assembly GCA_943370985.1 of Paenacidovorax caeni. Lineage (GTDB taxonomy): Bacteria > Pseudomonadota > Gammaproteobacteria > Burkholderiales > Burkholderiaceae_C > Polaromonas > Polaromonas caeni_A. Next base: position 4,588 of record CALRTF020000054.1, on the reverse strand, counting down.
TCAACGCATCCATGGAAAACATCTGCTCGACCTGGCCGCCGTGCAGGCTGTTGATGTTCAGCGTGCTGACCCGCGCGCCGGGCGGCTCCACCGGCTCGCTGGTGTGGCGCTGCGACAGCCGTGGCTGCAACTGCGTTTCGAGCAGATGGATGAAAGCACTCATGTGGTTGATGGCGCTGTCGCCCAGGAAAGGCATGGAGCCGTGCGCGATGCGGCCCAGGGTTTCGACCTCGCCCCACCAGACACCGCGGTGGCCCAGGCAGATGCGGTCCACGCCCAGCGGCTCGGGAATGATCACGTGATGCACGCGCGGCCGCGTGAAATAGCCGCGCTCGGCGAGGTAACCCACGCCCGCAAAACCGCCCGACTCCTCATCGACCGTGCCGGAAATCTCCAGCGCGCCGGCAAACGGCAGGCCTTCCTCCAGAATCGCCTCGCAGGCGATCACGCTGGAGGCCAGCCCGCCTTTCATGTCGCAGGTGCCACGTCCGTACACCTTGCCGTCGCGAACCTCGCCGCCAAAGGGATCGGTGGTCCAGCCGGAGCCGGCCTCGACCACGTCGATGTGGCTGTTGAAATGCACACACTCGCCGCCGGGCTGGCCTTCGTAGCGCGCCACGACGTTGACGCGCGGGTGCGAATCGCGGTCACCCGGCGCGCCGGTGGCGCGTATGTATTCCACCGCGAAACCGCGCCTGGCCAGCCGCTCGCCGAGCAGGCGGGCACAGGCCTCATACGCGTCGCCCGGCGGATTGGTCGTGGGAATGCGCACCAGGTCTTGCGTGAGGGCGACCACCTCGTCGCGTTTCGATTCAATGCGCTGGAGCAGGCTGTCGTGGTTCATGGCTTCAGTTTATGTGAACCCAGCCGGGCTGTCTTGCGGCGCTTCGATGCACGAGTTCGGGGCATGCGTCGACAGGCTCAGGACGACCGGAATTCAGTGAGCAATGGTGCAGGCATCTGTTTCAAGCAGGGCTGCGGGTGCGGCCCTGGCCCGTCACCCTCCTGGATTGAAGGCGTTTTGAGCACGTTCGCTCTGCATCAATGGGGCCAACAGGCCCTAATTCTGCCGCCAGGGCAAGCCACGGAAACGCCAGCCGCCGCGCGCACCGCGGTGGGCCTGCTCATCCGGGTCGCCCTCGAAACCCTCGAGGATGTTGTAGGCCTCCAGGCCAAGTTCGGTCGCGCGTCGGGCGGCGGCGATCGAGCGCACGCCGCTGCGGCACAACAACACGGCCTTGCCGCCAGCCGGCACGGCCGCCTTGAGCGCTTCGTCGAACTGCGGGTTCATGGCCATGCCGGGCCACTGCTTCCAGGCCAGCGGCACCGCGCCCGGCACAAAGCCGACCCATTCACGCTCGGCATCAGTGCGCACATCGATCAGCACGGCCTGCCCGGCCTGCCACCACTGGCACGCAAGCTCCGGCGACACATTGCCGGCATACGCATCGGCGGGCTGGACCAGCATCAGCGATACACCGTCAGCGTCCTGGCGGCCGCCCCCCAGCCCCGAGTTCTGGTTGGCCGGCAAGGCCTCGTCCATACGTGCCGGCCGCGGCAGCCCGAGCCGGCCCATGGTTGCCACAAACTCCGCCAGGCTCTTGCCCGCGATGCGCGTATTGCCGGCCTTCTCGGCAGCGATGGTGGAGTGGGTCCGGCCCTGGTAGTCGTGGCCGGGCCAGACCACCGTGTCACCCGGCAAGGTGAACAGCCGCTGCGTGATGCTGTGGTACAGCGCCTCGGCGCTGCCCGACTGGAAATCGGTGCGGCCGCAGCCATTGATCAGCAAGGTGTCGCCGGTAAAGACATGGTTGCGCCACAGATAACTCACGCTGCCTGCCGTGTGGCCGGGCGTGTGAATCACGCGCAGCTGCTCGCCGCCGAATTGGAGCACATCGCCGTCAGCGAGCTGGGTGGCGGCCGTCGCGATGCCGCAGCCATCCGGCGCCGCAGTCCGCGCGCCGGTGTGTTCAACCAGTTGCCCGGCACTGGTGATGTGGTCGGCGTGCGCATGGGTTTCCACCGTCCACATGAGCTTCAGGGCGTAGTCGTGCAGCAGTGCCAGATCACGTTCGAGCTGGCTGTCCACCGGGTCGATCAGAAGCGCTTCACGCGTGGCCGCGTCAAACAACAGATAACTGTAGGTGCTGGACGCAGGGTCCAGGAGTTGCAGCGGTTTCATGGCGATTCCAGGTTACGGGTCAGCGGTTGCACCCGAGTTTAGGCCGGCAGCGGCGCGCCTGGCGCGGAAATCCGGGCGCCGGCCTGGCCGGCGAGCCACGCGCTCAATGCTATTACTTTTATAGCTGCTTACGCTTATCCCGCAGGGGCTGGAGGCCCGAAACACCACAAACAGCCAGCCCATCGAAAGTACTTGCGGCGTCGCGCGTTGAGCAGCGCTGCGGCTGGCCAACCTTGACGAAAAGCTGACAGTCTCGCACGCAGCATGCGCCTGATAAACAGTTTCACCCCAATTAAGTGCAATCACCATCGCCCCCTTGGTAAAAACCCTCTTTCATGTGCGGCGTCAATGGCAAAAGATAGCTTGCTAACGTTTTTTCACAACAGGAGACAAATGATGACCGATATCAAGACCCCTCGCCGCCGCAGCCTGCTCAAGGGCGCCGCTGTTGCCGCCGGCGCAGGCGCCATGTCCGCACCGATGCTGGCCACCGCGCAAACCACGACCTCGCTGCGTTTCCAGAGCACCTGGCCGGCCAAGGACATCTTCCATGAATACGCCAACGACTTTGCCAAAAAAGTCAACGACATGGCCGGCGGCAAGCTCAAGATCGAAGTGCTGCCTGCCGGCGCCGTGGTGCCCGCGTTCCAGCTGCTCGATGCCGTCAGCAAAGGCACACTCGACGGCGGCCATGGCGTGGTCGCTTACTGGTACGGCAAAAACTCCGCGCTGGCACTGTGGGGCTCCGGCCCGGGCTACGGCATGGACGCCAACATGGTGCTGGCCTGGCACAACTACGGCGGCGGCAAGGCCCTGGTCGACGAGATCTACAAAAGCCTGAACCTCGATGTGCAGTCCTACCTGTACGGCCCCATGCCCGTGCAGCCGCTGGGCTGGTTCAAGAAGCCGATTTCCAAGGTCGAGGACATGAAGGGCCTGAAATTCCGCACGGTCGGCCTGGCCGTCGACGTGTTCACGGAAATGGGCACTGCCGTCAACCCGCTGCCGGGCGGCGAAATCGTCCCGGCCCTGGACCGCGGCCTGATCGATGCAGCCGAGTTCAACAACGCCTCCAGCGACCGCGTGCTGGGCTTTCCCGATGTGGCCAAGAACTGCATGCTGCAAAGTTTCCACCAGAGCGGCGAGCAGTTCGAGATCCTGTTCAACAAGACCAAGCTGGCCGCGCTGCCTGCCGAGCAGAAAGCCATCATCGACTACGCTGTGCAGGCTGCCAGCGCCGACATGAGCTGGAAAGCCATCTCGCGCAACTCGGAAGACTACGAGGCACTGAAAAAACAGGGCATCAAGTTCTACAAGACCCCGGACGCCATCCTGCGCGCCCAGCTGGCCGCCTGGGACAAGACCATCGCCAAGAAGTCCGGCGAAAACCCGATGTTCAAGAAGGTGCTGGATTCGCAAAAGGCATTTGCCCAGCGCGCCGGCCAGTGGCAGAACGACTACACCGTCGACTTCAAGATGGCGTTCAACCACTACTTCGGCCGCAACGCCAAGAAGGCCTGATCAGGCGCTGACCTGAAGGGGGGCACCCATCCCGGTGCCCCCCTTGTTTTTTGGAAACACGCAAGTCGTGCCTGGAGTTGAAATGCAATCATTTTTGTTGGCGGTGGACCGTTTTTCCACCTGGATTGGCAAGGCCTTCGCCTGGAGCGTGGTGCTGCTGACGCTGTTGATCAGCTGGGAAGTGTTCTCGCGCTACGCGCTCAACAAACCCCATGCCTGGGTGCTGGACGCGCAGATCATGCTGTACGGCACGCTGTTCATGACGGCGGGGGCTTACACGCTGAGCAAGAACGGGCACGTGCGCGGCGATGTGTTGTACGGATTCCTGAAACCGCGCACCCAGGCCATCATCGACCTGACGCTGTACGTGATCTTTTTCCTGCCGGGCGTGGTGGCGCTGACCTGGGCCGGCTGGGTCTACTTCCAGGAGTCGCTGGCCATCAAGGAGCAAACCTTTTCTGCCGATGCGCTGCCGCTCTACCCCTTCAAATTCGTGATCCCGCTGGCCGGCGCCGTGCTGTTGCTGCAGGGCGTGGTCGAGATCATCCGTTGCATCCTCTGCATCCAGACCGGCGCCTGGCCCGCGCGTGACGGCGACGTGGAAGAGGTCAACGTGGAGCAACTCAAGGCCATGGTGCATGTGAAAGACGAGGACATGGCGGCACTCGAGCGCGAACTGGCCCTGAAGGAAGGCAAGAAATGAAAATCCGCAAAGAACTCTGGTTCGGCCTGACCTTCATGGCGCTGGTGATTGTCGGCGCCGCCGTTTTGCTGCTGAGCGTTGACAAAATCACCAACGGTCACCTCGGCCTGCTGATGTTGTGCCTGGTGGTGACAGCCATCATGCTGGGCTTTCCCACAGCTTTCACGCTGATGGGCATGGGC
>CALRTF020000053.1:0-18994 GCA_943370985.1 Paenacidovorax caeni | reverse complement strand
TTTTTTGTAGCTGGAGACGCTTGCTGGACAAGGGGCTGAGGGCGTTTTTGCGGTGAAATCACGCTCACCCCCGACAGGCAAAGGGTCAAATTGATGGAATATCATCTACGTTGATTAAATTCAATAAATCTATTAAATTGCAATTTCTTTCCTATCCAGGTCCTATTCATGCCGCGCGAACCCCAGACCTTTGAAAGTGCCATCACCAGCACCGATTTTTCCAGTGACGACTATTGCGGCACCACCTATGCCGCGAAACTGCTGGGCCTGTCGGTGGCCACGGTGCAATCCCTGGTGGAAAAGGGAGAAATCGAAGCCTGGAAGACCCTGGGTGGCCACCGGCGCCTGTCGCTGCGGGCCATCAACGCCTACCTGCAGAAAAACAGCCCGCAACTGGCGCCGGCCGACCCGGACCCGCGCAGCCGCCTGAGCGTGCTGGTGGTGGAGGACGACGAGGACGCGCGTGAGCTCTACAAGGCCCAGTTCGACGAGTGGGACATGGCGGTGGACTGCAGTTTCATGCCGTCGGCGCTGGAGGCGCTGATGGACATTGCCACCATGCGGCCCAACCTGCTGATCACCGACCTGAACATGCCGGGGGTGGACGGCATGGAAATGCTGCGTGCGCTCAAGCGCAACCAGCAACTCGCCGCGATGCAGATCCTGGTGATCAGCGGCCTGCCGAAGGAAGCCGTGCTTGAGCGCGGCGGCCTGCCACCGAATTCCCATTACCTGGAAAAACCGATCAACTTCGACTGGCTGCACGGGTATGTCACCGCCCTGCTGGTGGCCAACCGCAAATGGCGTTGAAGCAGCGGGCCTGAAAAGAGCCGCTACCGTGCAGTCACCCCTGGCCCTGTTCCGCGTGTGGCTGCAAACGCTACGGCCGGGGCGGTCGCGAGCGACCTGGGGCGACACCCTGGCTGGCGGCAGCGAAGCGGCCGAGCCGGGCGGCCTGCAGGCCGGCCTGGAGCTGGCGACCCAGGGCGTGCTGGTGCTGGATGCCGGCTGGCGCATCCTGGCACTGAACACCCCCGCCCAGGCCCTGCTGCATTCATCAGGCGCCGGCCTGGCCGGCATGGAGTTCTGGGACGCCCTCGCGGAGGAGGTCGCGCAGGCCCAGCGCGGCCCCGCCGAGCAGGCGCTGCGCGACGGCGCAGTCCATGTATTTGTGGTCCATGATTCGTTTGAGGACCGGTGGACCGAGTACAGCCTGCGGCGCCACGCCAGCGGCGCGGTGGTCAACCTGCGCGATATCAGCGATACCCGCCAGGCCCTGCTGCTGCTGCAGGGCAGCGAGTTCTGCAACCAGAGCCTGTTCGACGGCAACACCCAGCCCATGTGGCTGTTTGATGCCGAATCCCGGCGTGTGCTGGCGATCAACAAGCAGGCGGCGCTGTTCTACGGCCTGCCCGGCGACACGGCCGGGCTGCCGCAGGCGGAGGCGTTTTTTCCCCATGGCGAGGCGGCCGTGTGGCTGGACAGCCTGCCGGCCGGTGACTTCCAGCAGCAGATGCGGGTCTGCACGCAACGCCGGATGAACGGCGAGCAGGTGCTGGTGGAGCTGGCCTGCAGCACGGTGTTGTGGTTTGAACGGCCGGCCATGCTGGTCAGCGTGGTCGACGTGGGCGCGCGGCATTTTGCCGACAGCCAGCTGCAATTGCTCAATGAATCGCTGGAGCAGCGCCTCGCCGACCAGGCGGCCGACCTGCAGCGCAGCCGCCAGGAAATCGCCACTTTCACCCGCGCAATGTCGGATGACCTCAAGGCGCAGCTGCATGTGGTCAGCGGTTTTGCCGCCACCCTGGCCGAGCGCCATTCGGCGGCGCTCGATGAGCAGGGCCGGCATTACCTGTCGCGCATCCGGGCCAGCGCCCACCAGCTGGCAAAGCTGTTCGATGACCTGCGAACGCTGGCCCACCTGCCGGCCGTCGGGATCAGCCCGGAACCGGTGGACCTGGCGCCGCTGTGCCTGCGTCTGATTGAGGACTGGCGCAAGCGGGAGCCGCAGCGCGAACTGGTGCTCGAGATTCCGCCGACCCTGCCGGTGTTTGGCGACAGGAACCTGCTGCTGATGGCCATGAACTGCCTGCTGGACAACGCCTGGAAGTTCACGGCCAGGAAGCCGCAGGGCTGGATACAGATTGCCTTGCAGCCGGGCGTTTCCCCCGGCGAGCAGGTGCTGGTGGTGGCGGACAACGGGGTCGGTTTCGACGCGGCCTATACCGACAAGCTGTTCACGGCGTTTGAGCGGCTGCATTCGTCCGCTGATTTCCCGGGCGGGGGCCTTGGCCTGGCCATCGTCAAAGGTGTGGCCGAGCGCCACGGCGGCACTGTCTGGGCCACCACGGCCGACAACGGGGGCGCCAGTTTCTTCATGGCCCTTCCGCAGAAGGCCGGCATCGGGCCGGCAGCGCGGGCCTGAAACAGGCCCATGGTCGGGCCATGCGCCTGACCGGCGGGTGCGCCATGGCATCCGCGTGAGCCAGTACATCGGGAAAGGAGAGGCCCGATTCCTCTTTTTCTCTGGAAATCGACATCGGCGCCCCTGTCTATAGTCGGCGATGGGCTTCCGCTGCCTCTGTGTGCGCGGCGAAGTCGGGGATACCGTGTACAAACAACCTGGCTGTCAAGATTGACTTGCGAAAACAGATATCTGTTCAGATCGCCGCTGCTCGACCACAAGCAACAGGTCATGGGCTACAGGCTTGCATGGCAGAAAACCGCACAGGACCATGCGCGCGCCGAACCGGACGCGGGCCGCTTGCTGGCGGCCGTTTCCGAAGGTGTGCGCGACATCAAGACCGGTCTGCTTTTCATGGACGCTGCCGTGGCGGACCTGACGCCTGAGCTCCTGCAACTGCTGCCGCCGCAGACGACGGTGCTGATTCTTGACGGGCCGGAGATGTCAGGCGCCGACCCCCTGGTGCTTGCAGCATCGCTGCGGGACAAGGGTTTTGGCCTGGCGCTGCGCAACGTGGACATGGCCTTCGTCAAGGCGCAGGCCGCCTTGCTCGCCCACGTGACCCATGTGCTGGCCGGCTTTGACCACCCCGATCTGGCGGACATCAGCGTTTACGCGCGCTTGAGGCCGGGGATGTTTTTACTGGTCGTCGAAGACGTGCCGGGGTGGCCCGAGCTTGAGGCATGTGCCGCGCTGGGCGCCAGCGGCATTTTTGGAAACCTCTGTGTGGCACCGCGCCAGGTCGACCGGCCGGCCAAACTGGCGCCCCAGGCGCAGCAGATTCTTCAGCTCATGCAGATGGTTCAGGGCAACGCAGACATTCGCCATCTGGAAAAAGTGCTCAAGAGCGATGTCACGCTGTCCTACAAGCTGCTGCGTTACATCAATTCCGCAGGTTTCGGTCTGGAGGTGGACATCGAGTCTCCCCGCCATGCGGTGGCCATGCTGGGGTACGCGCCGCTGTTCCGCTGGCTGCTGCTGTTGCTGGCCAGGACCAACACCACCGGATTTTCTCCGGCCTTGATGCAGGCTGCGATGGTGCGCGGCCGTTTTGCCGAACTGCTGGGTCAGGGCTTTCTTTCCCGCAGGGAGGCGGAAAACCTGTTTGTGGTCGGCATGTTTTCGTTTCTGGATCGCCTGCTCGGCATTCCGATCCAGGAGGTCTTGGGCCAGCTGGTTCTGCCGGAAGCGGTGGCACAGGCGCTGGCATCCCGGGACGGCATGTATGGGCCGGTGCTGGCCCTGGCGGAAGCGAGCGAACTCGAACATGGGAGCGCGGCGGCACTGGCGCAGAACCTGTCGATGACAACCGCCCACGTCAATCATGCGCATTTGTCAGCCATAGGCTGGGCCCAGGGCATCAAGCTCTGAGGCCGGCGAAGCGGTGAATTCTTTTTTTCGGGAGATCGGCGTGTCCATGACTTTTTACCGCCGCGTGCCGTGGTGGATGCGCGGCCGGCGAGCCGCAGATTTTCCGGGGCATCCCGGGTGGGCCCGATGACCATGCCCGACGAAAAATACCTTGTCAGGTCACCGCTGCTGGACGCCCGCCAGCGTGTGCTGGGCTACAAGCTGGGATGGCAAAACAACCATGCGCCGGCCGACGTGGCCAGCCTCTGCCAGCTTGCCGCGCGGGTAGCCGGGTTCCGCGGAGATCCGGGCCTGGGCATGCTCTTCCTCGAGGGAAACCCGCTGCTTCTGCCCGAGGCTGTGCTGCAGACCCTCGATGCCGCCCAGACCGTCTGGCTGATTGCGGCGGATGACATCTCGCCAGCGGCCTGTCCCGGCTACCTGGCCCTGCGGGAACGCGGCTTCGGCCTGGCCTTGCAGGGGGCGGGCCTGGACGTCCTGCAAGGCCATGACCGGTGGCTGCCGCTGATCAGCCATCTGGAGCTGCCCGTGCAATCGCCCGACAGGGCGGCGCTCGATGTGCTGTGCCGACAACGCCCCGTTCCGATTGTCCTGCTGGCCGCGCAGGCGGGAGGCTGGGCCGATTTCGACGCGTGCGCGGCGCTGGACCTGCCAGTCTTTTTTGCCGCCCTCTGCCGGTCGCGAAGATTCGTGGGTGCATCACGCAAGCTGAACTCTCAAGCCACACTGATCCTGCAACTGATGCAGCTGGTTCACGAAAACGCAGATGTCCGGGACATCGAGAAGCTGCTGCAACGCGATGCGGTGCTTTCCTACAAATTGTTCCGGTACATCAATTCCGCGAGCATCGGCCTGGAAGTCGAAGTCCAGTCCTTGCGCCATGCGGTGGCGATGCTGGGTTATGCGCCCCTGTTTCGCTGGCTGTCGATGTTGCTGGCGATGGCCGGCACGGAAAGCTTCTCGCCGGCCATGTTGCAGGCGGCCATCATCCGGGGCCGGTTTGCCGAACTGCTGGGGCAGGGGCTTTTCTCCCGAAGTCAACTCGACGACCTGTTTGTGGTCGGCATGTTTTCGCTGCTGGGGCAGATGCTGGGCGTGGAGCTTTCGCAACTGCTCAAGCAAATTGCGCTACCCGACACCATTTCCCAGGCGCTGCTCTCGGGGGAGGGAGAGTACGGTCCGGTGCTCGCCCTGGTTGAAGCCTGCGAGCATCAGGAGGGGGGTACGGCAGGGATTGCAGACGGACTTCTCCTCGCTCCCGCAGAAGTCAACGACGCGCAGCTGGCGGCCCTGGTCTGGGCGAGAAGTGTCCGGTTCTAGGTCGGGACCGTGCTGCTGCCGGACGGCATGAAAAAAGGAGAGGGCCTTTTCGCCTGTTTTTCCGCCGATGCCGGTGCGCAGGTGCTGGGTACATTGAAGTGGATACAGGATCTGTGCAGTGTTCAGCGGAACGGCGCACAGTCCTGGGCCGGAACGAACTACCCATGAACCACACACCCCATCAGGCAAGCGCTAGCTCCACAGGACCGGACTTCCTGCTGACGGACCACGACTTCTCGAAAATACGGACGCTGATCCATCAACGCGCCGGCATTGCGCTCGGGGGCCAGAAACGCCAGATGGTCTACAGCCGCCTCGCGCGACGCCTGCGCGACCTCCGGATGAAGGAGTTCTCGACATACCTGAATTTCCTGGAGGCCGACCCCAAGAGCGGCGAGTGGGAGCTTTTCACCAATGCACTGACGACCAACCTGACCTCGTTTTTCCGGGAGGCCCATCATTTCCCCATCCTGGCAGAACATGCCGTCCAATGCGCCAGGCCCCTGAGTGTCTGGTGTTCGGCGGCATCCACCGGAGAAGAGCCCTACTCCATAGCGATGACCCTGATCGAAGCACTGGGCGACCATCCTGGCGCCGTCAGCGTGGTGGCCACCGATATAGACACCCAGGTTCTTGCCAAGGCGGAAGCCGGCATTTTCACGATGGAACAGGTCAGCAAGCTTTCCCCGCAGCGGCTCAAGCGGTTTTTCCTGAAGGGGAGCGGCGCGCACGCGGGCAAGGTGAAGATCAGGCCCGAAGTGGCGGCCATGGTGAAGTTCTCCCAGCTCAACCTGCTGGACCCGCGCTGGGTACTGAGAGACCCCTTCGATGCGATCTTTTGCCGCAACGTGATGATCTACTTCGACAAGCCAACGCAGAAGGCTGTGCTGCAGCGATTTGTCCCCTTGATGAAGCCGAACGGGCTGCTCTTCGCTGGCCATTCGGAGAATTTCTCGTTTGCCGCCCAGACCTTGCGCCTGCGCGGCCAGACAGTCTACGAACTGGCTCGCGGGAACCTGAAGGCAACCGCCTCATGAGCGCGGAGATGGCATCCATTGCCAACCATCACTACTTTGACCGCGAGTTCGGTACGGACGCGGTCAAGCTGCTGCCCGGCGAATACTACGTCACGTCCAGGGACATGGTGCTGACGACGGTGCTGGGCTCATGCGTCTCCGCGTGCGTGCGCGATGCATCTGCCGGCTTGGGCGGCATGAATCACTTCATGCTGCCCGGCGGTTCGGATAGCGCTGTGCGCGAATCGGCTGCTGCCATGCGTTACGGCGCCTATGCCATGGAAGTGCTGCTGAATGAACTGATCAAGGCGGGCGCCCGGCGGGAACGTCTGGAGGCCAAGGTGTTTGGCGGCGGGGCGGTGCTTGCCAACATGACCATGCTCAATATCGGTGAACGCAACGCGGATTTCGTGCTGCGCTACCTGCAGCTCGAGCATGTGCGTATCGCCGCGCAGGACCTCAAGGGCGACCTGCCTCGCCGGATCAATTACTTTCCGGCCACCGGCCGGGTTACGGTGCGCAAGCTGGTCAAGCAAAACGATGCCCTGATTGTTCAGAGGGAGGAAATGGCGCTGGCCGGATCCCTGTCGAAGCAGCAAGAACGCACCCGCGTCGAGCTGTTCAACACGGAAGTGCTTCGCGGCGGCGCGCGAAGCGGATGGGCGTTGTGACATGGGAAAAATCAAGGTCCTGTGCGTCGACGACTCCGCGCTGATCCGCAACCTGATGACCGAAATCATCAACAGCCAGCCGGACATGGTGGTGGTGGCAACCGCTTCGGACCCGCTGGTCGCGCGCGACCTGGTCAAGCTGCACAACCCGGACGTGATGACGCTGGACGTCGAAATGCCGCGCATGGACGGGCTGGAATTCCTCGAAAAACTGATGCGGCTGCGGCCCATGCCGGTTGTCATGGTGTCCTCGCTCACAGAACGCGGCTCCGAGGCCGCGTTGCGGGCCCTGGAGCTGGGCGCCATCGACTTCGTCACCAAGCCTCGGCTGGGCATACGTGACGGCCTGTTGTCATATACCGACCTGATCGCGGGAAAGATCCGCACAGCCTCGGCGGCGCGCATATTGCCCGTCCGGCGACCGGCGGCCGGCCAGGAGCATGCGTCGGGGGCAGCGCCGCTGCTGCGCAGTCCCTTGTTGAGTACCGAAAAGCTGATCATCATCGGGGCCTCGACCGGGGGCACCGAAGCCATCCGGGAAGTACTGCAACCCTTGCCCCCCGACAGCCCGGCCATCCTGATCGCGCAGCACATGCCGGGTGGCTTCACGCAGTCGTTCGCACAACGGCTTGACGGCCTGTGCCGCATTGCAGTCTCCGAGGCCGTCCATGGAGAACGAATCCTGCCGGGCCATGCCTACATCGCACCGGGCGGGTTCCATCTTTCGGTGACACGCAGCGGCGCCAATTACGTGGCACGGGTGGACCAGGAAGCGCCGGTGAACCGGCACCGGCCATCGATAGACGTGCTGTTCAATTCCGCGGCCTTGCATGCCGGAAAAAATGCGATTGGCGTCATCCTGACCGGCATGGGCCGCGACGGAGCCGAGGGTCTGCTGCGCATGCATCAGGCGGGCGCCTATACCCTGGCGCAGGACGAGGCCAGCTGTGTGGTCTTCGGCATGCCGCGTGAGGCCATCGCCCTGGGCGCCGCAGATGAAACCGTGCCGCTGGGGGAAATCAGCCAGCGGGTGATGGTTCACCTGCGGTCATTCGGTGAGCGGACAAACCGGGTATGAGTGCGGGTTAAACCGGCGCCGGGCGGTCCTGGCACGCCGGCGTGTCGTTTGTGTTGGTAGTCAAATTTTCTGGAGTTCACGTGGTAGATAAAAACATCAAGATTCTGGTCGTGGATGATTTCCCGACCATGCGAAGGATTGTCCGCAACCTGCTCAAGGAGCTGGCCTTTGTCAATGTCGACGAGGCCGAAGACGGTGCAGAAGGCCTGGAGAAAATCCGCAACGGAAATTACGGCTTTGTGGTTTCGGACTGGAACATGCCGAACATGGACGGCCTGGCCATGCTTCAAGCCGTTCGTGCCGACCCCCTTTTTGCAAAACTGCCGGTCCTGATGGTGACTGCGGAAGCCAAGAAGGAGAACATCATCGCCGCGGCCCAGGCCGGTGCCAATGGGTATGTCGTGAAACCCTTCACCGCCGTGATCCTGGAAGAAAAGATCACCAAGATCTTTGAAAAGATCGCCAAAGAGGGGGCATGACATGGCAACCGATGCGCTGTCAAACGCCGCAGGAGGGGACTCGGCCGAGCAACTGGTCAATCGCATCGGGCACCTGACGCGCCAGATGCGCGAGGGCATGCGGGAACTTGGCCTGGACAAGGGAATTGCCCGGGCGGCGCAGGCCATCCCGGACGCGCGTGACCGCTTGGGCTATGTGGCCCAGATGACCGAACGGGCTGCCGACAGGGCGCTGGATGCTGTGGATCTCGCCCAGCCGATTCAGGACAAGCTCTCGCGCGATGCGCAGGCGCTGACCCAGCGATGGGACGCCTGGTTTGCCACTCCCGTGGCGCTCGACCAGGCGCGTGAACTGGTGGGCGATACCCGGAGCTACCTGCTGGAGGTGCCGGAGCGTGCGAAAGCCACCAACACCCAGCTCGTCGAGATCATGATGGCGCAGGACTTCCAGGACCTGACCGGGCAGGTCATCAAGAAGATGATGGACGTGATCAGGGACATGGAAACACAGCTTTTGCAGCTGCTGATCGACAACGCGCCTGTTGACCGGCGCCAGGAGTCGACTGCCGGGCTGCTCAACGGCCCGCAGACAAAACCCGGCCATCCCGATGCCGTTTCCGACCAGGGCCAGGTCGACGACCTTCTGGCAAGTCTCGGGTTCTGACACGTCCCCCCCCGGTGCCGGGGCGGGACGGAACACGCGCCTGATTGACCGAGCAGCTGCTTTATTTGCAGCCTGTTTGGCCGATCGTTTACAGGGGGCGACCCTAATAATCTTCAGGACAGGACGCTTGTAGCGCCCGGCCTCCGGAGTATTGATGGCGGAAGAAAGTGATCTCGAAAAAACCGAACCGGCTTCGCCCAGGCGCCTTGAAAAAGCGCATGAGGAAGGCCAGGTCGCACGCTCGCGCGAGCTTGTCACTTTCGTGATGCTGGCCACGGCAATGAGCGTGCTCTGGATCAGCGGTGAGACCATGGGCGGGCACTTCGGCAGCGCCATGCGCAATGGCCTCCAGTTTGAACGGGTATCTGCGTTTGATGCCTCGCACATGATGAACCAGGCCGGAACGGCCATTGTTCACGCCCTGCAGGCCCTGATTCCCCTGCTCGCGCTGATGCTGCTGGCCGCGCTTGTGGCGCCCATGCTGCTGGGGGGCTGGCTTTTGTCCGGCAAATCCATGGCGCCCAAGTTGTCCAAGCTCGACCCGGTGGCGGGCATCAGCCGGATGTTCTCGACAGAATCGCTGGCCGAGCTGGTGAAAACGATCGTGAAGTCGCTGTTGATTGGGGGCATTGCGTGGTGGGTGCTCTCAGGCAGGTTGCCCGCGATCATGGGTTTGATGAACGAGCCGGTGAATTCGGCACTGCCTCACACCCTGCGGGTGGTGTTTGTCTGCTGCGCACTGATCATCGCTTCGCTGCTGCTGGTGGTGCTCATCGATGTGCCTTACCAGCTATGGAGCCACGCACACAAGCTGCGCATGTCGCGTGAGGACTTGCGGCTGGAGCAGAAGGAAAGCGACGGGGACCCCCAGGTCAAGGCGCAGATCCGTCGCCAGCAGCAGCAGATGGCCAAGCGCCGCATGATGGCGGAGGTCCCCAAGGCCGACATCATCGTCACCAACCCGACCCACTATGCGGTGGCGCTCAAGTACCTCGACAAGGAAATGCGCGCTCCCCGCGTCGTCGCCAAGGGTGCCGATCTGGTGGCCTTGCGCATACGTGCCATGGCGCAGGAAAACAATATTCCCGTCCTGGAGGCGCCACCGCTGACGCGCGCGCTCTACCGCCACACCCGGCTGGGTGAGGAGATCCCGATGGCCCTGTATGGGGCGGTTGCCGAGGTCCTGGCCTGGGCGTACCAGCTGCAGCTGCCGCGCAGCGAGGGTGTTGAAGCGCCGCCGACGCCGCGTGATTTGCCGGTTCCCGATTCGCTCGATCCAGCGGGAAGTCCTGCATGACCGCCCAGGGCGCGCTGTCGCGCATGCGCCAGACCATGCTGGCGGGCAATGGCGGAAAAGGCCTGGTCGGCCCGGTACTCATCATCCTGATTCTCAGCATGATGGTCCTGCCCCTGCCGGCGTTTTTGCTCGACTTGCTGTTCACGTTCAATATTGCGCTGTCCATCATGGTGCTGCTGGTCAGCATGTACACGATGAAGGCGCTGGATTTTGCGGCCTTTCCGGCCGTGCTGCTTTTCACAACGCTGTTGCGCCTGTCGCTGAACGTGGCATCTACCCGCGTGGTCCTGATGGAGGGCCACACCGGCCCGGATGCCGCTGGGAAGGTCATCGAAGCCTTCGGACACTTTCTGGTGGGCGGCAATTTTGCGGTGGGCGTCATGGTTTTCATCATCCTGGTGGTGATCAACTTCATGGTGATTACCAAGGGCGCCGGCAGGATCGCCGAAGTCGGCGCCCGGTTCACGCTGGATGCGATGCCCGGAAAGCAGATGGCCATCGATGCCGACCTCAACGCCGGACTGATTGGTGAAGACGTGGCCAGAACTCGCCGTGCGGAGGTGGCCCAGGAGGCTGATTTTTACGGTTCCATGGATGGCGCCAGCAAGTTTGTACGCGGTGATGCTGTTGCCGGCCTGCTTATTCTTGTGATCAACATCATCGGGGGACTGATTGTTGGTGTCGCCCAGCACGACCTCGGCTTCGCCGAAGCGGCAACAACCTACACCCTGCTGGCCATCGGGGATGGCCTGGTGGCCCAGATACCGGCGCTGGTGATCTCCACGGCCGCCGGCGTGATCGTTTCACGTGTGACGACCAACGAGGATGTGGGCGGCCAACTGACCGGTCAGCTGTTTGCCAATCCCAAGGTGCTCTTCCTGACGGCCGGTGTTATCGGCCTGATGGGCCTGATCCCGGGCATGCCCAACCTGGCGTTTTTGATCATCGCCGGCGGCCTGGTCTGGTTCGGCCGCCGGGTGCTGCGAGGCGCCCTCACCGCTGCACCCGCCACGTCTGTGCAGCCCGTCCCCGCGGCAGCGGCCGAGTCGCAGGAAGCCAGCTGGGACGATGTCACCCTGGTGGACCCGCTCGGCCTGGAAGTCGGCTACCGCTTGATCTCGCTGGTGGACAGCGCCCAGAACGGCGAGTTGCTGGGCCGCATCAAAAGCATTCGCAAGAAGTTTGCGCAGGACATCGGCTTTCTGGTTCCGGTGGTCCACATCCGCGACAACCTGGAAATCCGGCCAAACGCCTACCTCGTCAAGCTCAAGGGCGTGCTGATCGGACAGGGCGAGGCCTTTCCGGGGCAGTGGATGGCGATCAACCCCGGTCAGGTCAGCGCTTCGCTGCCCGGCATGCAGACGCAGGATCCGGCCTTCGGCCTGCCGGCGATCTGGATCGACGCCGGCTTGCGTGAGCAGGCTCAAATCTACGGCTACACGGTGGTGGATGCCAGCACGGTCGTTGCCACGCATTTGAATCACCTCATCCACACCCACGCGGCGGAGCTGCTGGGGCGGCAGGAGGTGCAGCAGCTTCTCGACCGCATCGGCAAGGAATCCCCCATGCTGATTGACGGCCTGGTACCCAAGGCACTGTCGCTGACCAGCGTCCAGAAGGTCCTGCAGAACCTGCTCGAGGAAGGGGTGTCGATACGCGACATGCGCACGATTCTCGATGTGCTTGCCGAAAACGCACCCGCGGTGACGGACACCACCGAGCTGACTTCGCTGATCCGGCTGGCGCTGGGCCGCGCGATCGTGCAGCAGATTTTCCCCGGCAATGACGCCTTGCAGGTGATCGGCCTGGACAGCTCGCTGGACCGGGTGCTGCTGCAGGCCCTGACCAACAGCAGCGGCCTGGAGCCCGGACTTGCGGACAGCCTTTTGCGGGAGGCTCAACTGGCGATGTCGCGTCAGTCCGAGCTGGGCCTGACATCGGTGCTGGTGGTTCAACATCCGCTGCGTGTCCTGCTTGCACGCTTCCTGCGCCGCAGCCTGCCGCAACTCAAGGTGCTTTCGCACGCTGAGATCCCCGACACCCGGACCATCAAAGTCACCAGCACCATTGGAGCAAAAACTTGAATACGCGCATGAAAGCCAGTACAGCCAGCTGCAGGGTGGTTGCACCCTCGAGCCGTGAGGCCCTCCGCCTTGTGCGGGAAAAACTGGGACCCGAAGCGATCGTCCTGACCAACAAGGTGACGGCTGAAGGCGTCGAAATCGTGGCCGCGCTTGAAGGCGCCCTTGCCGCCGTGGCTGCCGCCACGCCCACGCCGGACGCCGTTGCGCCGCCGGTGACGGATCTGCCGGCCGGCTCGCTGCGGCGTGAAGACGCCGACAGCCTGGACCACGGCAGTTCGGTGCTGCGCGAAATACACTCGATGCGGGGAATGATCGAGGAGCAGCTGGCGGGCCTCAGCTGGAACGAGGCGCAAAGGCGCGATCCGGTGCGGGGACACCTGCTGCGCACCCTGCTCGCTGCGGGCTTCAGCGCCCGTCTGTCCAAGGAGCTGCTTTCGGGCCTGCCCACCGGGCAAAGCCATGGGTCCGGCCTGGCTTACGTCAGGTCGGCCATCGAGAGCCGCTTGCCCATGCTCGACAGTGAAGACGCGATGATGGAAGAGGGCGGTGTTTATGCGCTGATGGGACCCACCGGCGTCGGAAAGACCACCACCACCGCCAAACTGGCTGCACGGTGCGTGATGCGCTTCGGGCCCGAAAAGCTCGCCCTGGTGACCACCGACGGTTACCGGATCGGCGCCTACGAGCAGCTGCGGATCTATGGCCAGATCCTGGGCGTGTCGGTGCATGCCGTCAAGGATGCTGCCGACCTTGAGCTGGTGCTGGAGGATTTGCGCGACAAGCACATGGTGCTGATTGACACGGTGGGAATGAGCCAGCGCGACCGCGCCGTATCGGAACAGATTGCCATGCTGCGCAGCGCCAGCCGGCCTGTCAGGCGTCTGTTGCTGCTGAACGCATCGAGCCACGGGGACACGCTCAACGAGGTCATTCACGCCTATCGACAGGAAGAACAAGGGGCCGGCCCGAAAAGCCTCGCCGGGTGCATCTTCACCAAGGTCGACGAGGCAACCCATCCCGGGGTGGTTCTGGACATGGCCATCCGGCACAGCCTGCCGGTTTACTACGTGTCCAGCGGACAGAAGGTGCCGGAGCATCTCATGCTGGCGGACCGCCGGGACATTGTCGAGGGGGCTTTTGCGGCGAAAAGCCCCAGCGCGCTGTTCATTCCCGCCGAGGCTGACCTCGGCGAGACGGCGGCGGCATCGCCCAACAACGAGGAGCTGCGCGCCGCCGAGGCTGTCAGCGAACGCCTGCGCGCGCAGTGCCAGCAGCTGATCCAGGCCCTGACCCACAATGCGCAGGAGCTGGTCCTGAACGCGGAGGCGCTGTCATCGGCACACATCGGATTTGATCAAGCCCGCACGCTCTGGCGCGCGCTCAACAGCGGTGAGGGCCCCACCGTGATGTCACAGGATATGCGGGCCCACCTGCGGCTGGACGCTGATGCGTGTGACCGCCATGTCTTGCTGCTGGCCGGTGAGACAGGTACGCAAGCGGGGACCGGGCCTGATGCAGGCATTCACCACAGCGCCGTACTTTTGTCGGACCGTACCGGCCTTCCCTTTGGTGCGCTTCATGGGCTGTCCGGCTTGCCGATGCTGGCAGGCGAACGCTACCAGCGTGAATTTTCAAAGTCATTTGTTCACCTGCTGGCACGTGTGCCGGAGGCGGGCCTGATCGCGCAGTGGCAACTGGCCGGGCTGCACTGGGCAGCGTCCGCACCGGCGAGCCTGCGCGTGACGCGGGCCGCAGACCATTCGTCCGGAACCCTGGAAAAAATGGCGCTTCATCAGCCCTTCGGCCTGCCTCGCCCGCTTCATTTCCGTGGCAGGCCCGCGCTGCTGTCCGTGGGGGAAATGTTGATCTGTCCACGGACCGGTGGAAAGCGTGACAGCAGCGTTGCAGACGGGGGGCCGCCGCTACGCTGCATCGTCAGGCGCGTGGTCGATGCCGCCAGCGGCAGGTTGCTGGTACAGAGCTACCTGGTGCTCAGTGCCGATCTTTGCGCCACGGCGCATGAAGCGGCGCAGTGGGGTGACTGGCGTGTTTCCGCTGAAGTTCACTTCAAGCTGTTGCGCCAGACGCTGGCCCATCTGGCGGAATCGCGCCCGCCAGGCGATGAGGCCCTGGAGAAACGCATTCTGGCTGCCTCCCAGGTGTGTACCACCGTGGTCCGCCTGCAGCGGGCTTCGCAGCCCTGGGCGCAGGCGGCCAGGGACGTGCTGGCCCACCTGGCAGGTCGATCCGACCTGGCCGGCCGGGCAGTTCCTCCCACGGTGTTGATGGAAGGGCTGGGAAAATTCATGGTGCTGCTGGACGCGCTGGCGCATGACGCTGCAGCGCAGCCGCCGCTGGCACCGACTCACGTGGCTCGCGCTTGAGGAGCACACCATGAGCAGCGTGGGCACTGATCAGGCCGATGGCCTGCGGCGGCTGATGGCCGGCAGCTCCGGAAGGCGCGTGGCGGTGGTCGGCTGCACGACAGCGGACGTCGCGATGTTCACGCGCAACCTTGCCGCGGCCCTGCTGCAGGAGGGCCGGGAGGTGGTGCTGCTCGATGAACACAACGACACTCGTGCGCGATGGCCGGCGGGCGAGGGCCAGGTGGTACTGGTGCACGCTGCGCTGGGGACTGACGGGGCCTTGTCGCCGCTGGCGGCGCATGCGGACCATATCCTGGTGGTGGTCCAGGCGCATGCGGCATCGATCACGGCCTCATATGCCTGCATCAGGGCCTTGTGTGGAAACCATGCACTGCAGCGCCTGCGCGTGCTGGTCGAAAACGCGGCAAATGCGGCCGATGCGCAACGCATCCTGTCCAACCTGGCCGATGCCGCCCGCCGCTACCTGTCCCTGGCGATTGATCCTGCCGGATGGGTGAGAGCCGATCCGCATCTGGCCCGGTCCAGCCGGCTCAACGCCACCGTCGTCGACGCGTTCCGCAACAGTCCTGCCGCGGCGGACTACCGGCACGTGGCGTGTGGCCTGCTTTCATGGCCACAGGGGCGTCCGGGCGAGCCTGTCCCTGCGGGGGGTGTGGCGCCGCGCGAGTCCGTGCTGCATTGATGAATGAACCCCTTGTCCCGATCACCAACCTCTCAGGAGTAGCCTTCCATGTATACATCGCAGGGAAAGATGGCCAGGTCAGAGCCCGCCGACCTGCTCAAGGAATACGCGCCGCTGGTGCGGCGGCTGGCGTTGCAGCTGATCGCCAAGCTGCCGGCCAATGTCGATCTTGATGACCTCATCCAGGCCGGCATGATGGGCATGCTCGATGCCAGCTCGCGCTACCAGGATGATCAGGGAGCCAAATTCGAGACCTACGCCAGCCAGCGAATTCGCGGCGCCATGCTGGACGAATTGCGTGCCAACGACTGGGTGTCGCGTGGCTTGCGGCAGTCCTCACGCAGCGTTGCCAAGGCGGTGCATGCCCAGGAGCAAAAACTGGGGCGCGCGCCCCATGAAGGAGAGATTGCCGGGGAGCTGAAGTTGCCGCTCGAGGCCTACCAGCAGTTGCTGCAGGAAATCCACGGCTGCCAGCTTGTCTATTACGAAGACTTCGATCGCAATGAGCAGGAAAACAGCTTTCTGGACCAACAGGCCCGCGGCGATACTCATGCTGGTGCTACCAGCAACGGCCCGCTGGAGCAACTGCTTGAAAGCGGCTTGCGGCACCGCCTCGTCGAGGCGATCGAGGCCATTCCGGAACGCGAGCGCCTGCTTCTGAGCCTTTATTACGAGCAGGAACTGAATCTGCGTGAGATCGGCGCCGTGCTGGAAGTCAGTCAGTCGCGGGTATGCCAGTTACACAGCCAGGTCATCAGCCGCCTGCGCGCCCTGATGGTGGAGCATCTTTGACGCAGCGGGCAGCACCTGGCCAGATTCCGGGCCCGGTCTTGCGTTCGTGGCTGCGCCCCTGATGCCGCCAGCCCCCGCAGACAGGAGACCGGCTGCAGCGCTTCGCTGATCAGCCCACGGCCAGCCGGTTGCCGCTGGCTGCTCCCGCATGGTGGCTGCCGTCAGGGCCGTACAGGGGGTGCCCCCTGGACTGCAAAAAATCAATCGATTGCCGGGTGAAATCCAGGTGCGCATGGATCATGACGCCGTTGCGGTGATTGCTCTCGCGGGCCAACGCAGCGCTCGCCTGCAGACCGGTCCAGGCCTGGCGCAAAGCCGGATCGCCAGCAGCCGCGCAAGCCTGTGCGCCTGCGGCCCCGGGCGCATACCCCAGTGCAAGCTGCTGCGCTTCGCGCAGGCGGGTCAGCTGCGAAATGCGTTCCGCCAGTTCCGCTTTGTCCCCTGCAATCGACGGCAAGGCGCTGAAGTCACCGCTGCTCATCGCCTGCGCCTCCCTGTCCAGCAGGCTGATGAACCCGCGTGTTGCGGCGTGTTCGTCGTTCAGGCAGCGCAGGAGCGCGGTGCTCATGATGCCCTGGAGTTGATCAGGTCGCGCACGGATGCCAGCAGGCCGTCGGCAATCCTGGCGGTGTTCACCTGGTAACGCCCGGCGCTGATGCTTTCGCGAATTTCTGCCACCCGGGCCGCGTCAAAATCCCCGTTGACCGACGGCAGCAGCGCTGTCTGTGACAGCGGGCTTCCATGAAAAGCGGCCCCTGGCGCTGCCGTTGTGGCACTGGTGCTGGGCTTGGGCGGCGCCGGTGTTGCCGGGGTCGATTTCAAAAAAGTAACGTTCTGGTCAATTTTCATGATGCTTTTTCTCGGAGGGTCTCACCGGTATATCGGCTGCCCGCGCCGAAACTTTAGGGCTAAAAAGACGGGGAATCGAAAAAAATCAGTCGGATCGCTCCACCACGCCATTGGCGCCGACCCTGCCGCTCAAAAGCTGCCCGCCGCGCATCCGGACCTGGATGACCGCGCCGAATGCCGCATCGGTCAGCGCCTTTCCTTCCGAGCTGACGACAAAACCGGAGCCCCTGGAGACCACCTTGATGTTCTGTCCCTGCTGGATGATCATCATGCCCCGCAGCAGCTCCCGCCGCAGGGGCGCGCCCGAGGCGATGCTGTTCAATGCAGTCATTCCTGCCAGTTGGGAGGACTCACTGATGACGCTGGCAGGCAGCGCCGTCAGGTCGCCTTCCTGGACGCGGGTATCTGCGGGCGTCAGGTTCTGGCCTGCGCCGATATCGCGGGCTGCAACATGGTAGCGGCCCATCACTGCGACATGGGCCGGCACATACCGGACCCAGGGGCGTTCCGAGTTGCAACGCACGCCGACGGACACCCGGCCCCAGGCCTTGGCATGGGCTGGCAAAAAAGCCTCGGGTTCCTCACACGGCGGCAACGCGCCCGATAGCGGTGTAAGGATGGTGATTTCCACTTTTCCGGGCAGGCCTTCGGTCCGGCTGGCCAGCAGCCGTTCAATCGCAGGCCGGGCCGGGCCGGTCAGGGGGGCCGGAACCTGCCCTGCTGCCTGGTTCGGTAGCGGCACTGCAGCGAGCACCAGCAGCATCAGTGGCTGAAGCAGGCGCCGTGCGCTGCGGCCGGAGGAATCGACGCGATCTTCGGGAGCGGTGTGCGACGACATGCGTGTGCTGGTGTGGAGGGGCATGCAAATATTTTAGGCATTGAGGCTCCCTGTCAACGCCGGAGGTGGACTGTGATCACGCTGTTGTTCTGCCGATTGCGAGGGACCGCCGCAGCAAGATGTTGGGCCATGGCTCCGCATGCGCAGGAAGTGTTGAAGTGGGCCTTGAAACGCCGTCTATTCCGGTAATTGCTGGCCAGGGCGCTACCTACAATTATTTTCATTCGGGCAGTGCGCCAGGCATGCCATTCCAAACGGCGGAGATAAAAATGATCGACAAGCTGGATGCATCACTGCGTTTCCATCAGGAGGCTCTCAACTTGCGCGCCAGGCGGCAGGAGGTGCTGTCGGGCAATATCGCGAATGCGGACACTCCAAACTACAAGGCGCGTGATTTTGACTTTGGCACGGCACTCACGCAGGCCGTCGACCGCGGCCGCTCGGCGCAGTCCCTTTCCCTGTCGGGCACGTCGGCGGGGCATCTCCCCGGACAGGCAGCAGGCGGTGCAGATGCCGAGTTGATGTACCGCACGCCCCATCAGTCAAGCATCGACGGCAATACCGTGGAGATGGATATGGAGCGGGTCAACTTTGCCGATAACGCGATGCGTTACGAGGCCAACCTGACCATTCTCGGCTCCAAGATCAAGTCGCTGCTTTCGGCGATCCAGTAACAACAGACGGAAGCTGCCCATGCCATTTTCCAGCCGGTCCCTCAGCATCTTCGATATCGCAGGTTCCGCCATGACGGCGCAATCGCAGCGCATGAACACCACCGCCAGCAACATGGCAAACGCCGACAGTGTCTCTGGCCCTGACGGCTTGCCCTATCGGGCGCGACAGGTGGTCTTCGAAATGGACGCCCCGGGCGGCCAGGCGATCGGAGGGGTCAGGGTGGCCGGGGTCATCGAGGACGCATCGCCCTTGCGAATGTTGCACGACCCCAAGCACCCCCTGGCAAACGCCGACGGTTATGTGGCGATGCCCAACGTCAATGTTGTCGAGGAGATGGTCAACATGATC
>CALRTF020000052.1:0-19381 GCA_943370985.1 Paenacidovorax caeni | reverse complement strand
AGATGTTCCCGGTTCCGCACTGCAGGCGCAGGGCCTGCAGGGTGTTGCCGCTGTGCGGGTCGACGAGCACCAGGTTGATGTGCCGCTCATGGCCGGGCGTCGCTGCCAGGCTGCGCAAGCCCAGCTTCTGGGGCGTGCTGCCGCCCGGGTAGGTGCCGGCCTGGGTGTACTGGCGCACCACAAAGTCGTGTTTCAGGAATTCACCGGCGTTTTCGCCGGCCTTGACCCGGGAGCTGTGGCCATTTTCCGTGACTGTCCAGTAGGCGGCCCAGGCCTGGGCGGCGCCGCCGGAGGGGGTGACGGTCGCCTCGAACTGGTCCTCGGCCAGCCGTTTCAAGGCGATATGCAGGGTGGCGGCATTGCGGGGGGCAGTGATCCGCGAGGGGGCCTGGCCCCATTGCGGCCAGTCGCGGCCATTGACCAGCACTTGCGGCGTGTAGATGTTGCGCAGGCGGTTGAGCACGGCGAGCTCGCGCTGGCGGGTGGTATGGGCCGGCGCGGCAAACCGGTCCACCCAGCCGAGCTGGTCCCAGTAGCCCACGTGGAAAGCCTGCACCACCACATCCTGGCCCCTGAGGCCAGCGACCCACTGGTCGGCCGGCGGGCAGGAACTGCAGCCTTCCGAGGTGTACAGCTCCAGCACCGGTGTCACCCGCGGGCCGGAACTTGCAGCGCACTGGGCTTGCATGCCAAATGTGGTCGTAGCCGCCGCCAGACAAGCGCCGGCAGCTATGAATTTAAGAGCAAATGAAGACATGTCCGGAATCCTTGAGGTCGGCAATTCCGGTTGGTCGCACAGGCAGGCCGTTTCTTACGGCGGCCTGGCTACAGCAGCGGCGGGGTGTCCGTGCGCAGCGGCGTGCGGGCCACGCCATCGCGGCGCTCGAGGCGGTCTTCCAGTTCGCCGATATAAGCCGCCAGGGTGTTGCCCGACTGGTCGATTTTGCCGGCCAGCGCCTGCTGCGTCTGCGCCAGGCGCTCGGACAACACGGTCGCCTGCGCGGCCTCACGCTGCTGGGCGGCGAGGGTCTGCGCTTCGAGGTAGTTGCGCAGCTCCGTGAAGCGCGAGGCCTCTGCCTTGTCGGCCAGGTCGCGCTGCGCATGCAGCTCGCGTGCCGTCTGCCGGGTTTCGATCAAATGGCTGCTCTGGATGTACAGCGTGGTTGCCAGGAACAGCAGCAGCGCTGCCGCCAGGATCCCCAGCATCACCAAGCCCAGTGGCGCCTGCACCGTGGTGAAACCCAGGCTCAGCAGGCTGGAGCGGGTGAATTCGTCCATGTTCAGCGCGGCAAAACCGGCCATCAGCACAATGGCCACGATCAACACAATGGTTCGGGTACGCATGCTCGGGACTCCTGCAAATAGAAGTCCCCATCTTCCCGCGGCAGGCCCGCTGCTGTCTGTAGGAAAAAGGCCTGAATCCGGGCCCCCGCCAGGGCTCAGCCCGGCCCCGGCACCCGCGGATCCGGCGGCGAGCGCGGTGAGGGCGGCGGGGCCTCCTCGATCGCATCGGCAGCTTCCTCGTTCATGGCCGTTCCGGCCTTTTTCGGCCGGGTCAGCGGCGCCGGTGTCCAGCGGCCGCCGTGCATCAGCTTGATGCCGCTCTGGATGTCGCCGGCCAGTTGCAGCTGCAGGCGCTCGGCGTCGCGGCGGCGGATGTCTTCGGCGATCTCCGCGACTTCGGCGTCAAGCACGCCAAGCTGGCGCAGCGCCTCGCTGCTGAAGGCCATGGCCGACTCGAAAGTCTCGCGCATCTGGTAGTCCACGCCGCGCTTGATCAGCTCGATCGCGTGCTGGCGGTCGTAGGAGCGGGCCAGGATGGGTATCAGCGGAAACTCGTGTTTGGCCAGCTCGACGATGCGGGTGGTGGCCTCCTTGTTGTCCACACAGACCAGGATGGCGCGGGCATGCGCGGCGCCGCTGGCATGCAACACGTCCATGCGCGTGCCGTCGCCGTAATAGACCTTGAAGCCGAACTGCGCCGCGCTGCGGATCATGTCGGTGTCGTTTTCGATCAGCGCAATATCGATGCCGCGTGCCAGCAAGGCCTGGCTGGCGATCTGCCCGAAACGGCCGAAACCGATGATCAGCACACTGCCCTTGATCTGACGCGCTTCCTCGACACTTTCGATGCCGTCCAGGTCGGGCCCGGCTTGCGCCGGCATGACCCAGCGCAGCGCAAACACCGCCAGCGGCGTCAGTGCCATCGAGATGATGATGGCCGCCGTCAATATCGCATTGACGCTGGCTTCGACGATGCCGGCTGCGGCGGCGGCCGAATACAGCACGAAGGCGAACTCGCCGCCCTGGGCCATCAGCGCGGTGCGCTGCAGCGCGTCGCCGTGGCTGGATTTCGTGACCCGCGCCACCGCATAGATGCCGATGCCCTTGAAGAGCATGTAGGCCAGCACCCCCCCGAGGATCAGCGGCCAGTCGGCCAGCACCAGCGGGATGTCCAGCGACATGCCGACACCCATGAAAAACAGGCCCAGCAGGATGCCGCGGAAAGGCTCGATGTCGGCCTCGAGCTGGTGCCGGAAAGTCGATTCGGACAACATCACACCGGCGGCGAACGCGCCCATGGCCATGGACAGGCCACCCCACTGCATGGCCAGCGCCGACCCCAGCACCACCAGCAGCGCGGCGGCCGTCATGACTTCACGTGCATGGGCCTTGGCCAGGATGCGGAACAGCGGGTTCAGCAGCCAGCGGCTGACCGCCACCAGGCCGATGATGGCGGCCAGCGCCGCGCCTATCGTGACCCAGCGCGAGACCCCGTCGGACGTGTCCGGCGCCATGAAGGCGACGATGGCCAGCAGCGGCACGATGGCCAGGTCTTCCAGCAGCAGGATGGACACCATGCGCTGGCCGCGCGGCGTCGAGGTGTCGCCGCGTTCGTCGAGCAACTGCATGACGATGGCGGTAGACGAGAGCACAAAACCCATGGCGGCGATGAAGGCCACCGGCAGCTTGAGCCCGGCCGCTGCGCCGACGCCTGTCAGCAGCGCGCCGCAGACCACCACCTGCAGCAGGCCGAGGCCGAAGATCTCGCGGCGCAGCTTCCACAGCCGCGTCGGCTGCATCTCGAGGCCGATCACGAACAGGAACATCACCACGCCGAGTTCGGCCACGTGCAGGATGGTCCCGGCCTCGCTGAAAAATCCCATGCCAAAGGGGCCGATGGCCAGGCCGGCCGCGAGGTAACCGAGGACAGAACCCAGGCCCAGACGCTTGAACAGGGGCACGGCCAGCACGCCGGCGCCCAGCAGAACCACCACCTTGAGGAGCTCGCCGCCTTGTTCAACTGCCATGAATGTCCTGTGTCCTGCCGGATCGATGAAAGGGGGGAAAGGGAGGTGAACATGGTAGCGGACTTTGGCGACCCGCCGGCGCGGCGTCATGTGGCAAACTCGCCCCCTTTCTCCCAGCGCATTCCAGACATCCATGCAAAAAATCATTCGCCAGATCGCCGCAGAAATCAGGGTCCAGGAGCACCAGGTCAAAACCGCGGTGGAGCTGCTCGACGGTGGTGCCACCGTGCCGTTTATTGCGCGTTACCGCAAGGAAGTCACCGGCGGCCTCGACGACATCCAGCTGCGTGAGCTCGAATTCCGGCTCGGTTACCTGCGCGAACTCGAGGAACGCCGCGAAGCCGTGCTCAAAAGCATCCAGGAGCAAGGCAAGCTGACGCCCGAGCTCGCCGCCGCGATCGCCGCCGCGCCAACCAAGCAGGAACTCGAAGACCTGTATCTGCCCTTCAAGCAGAAACGCCGCACCAAGGGCCAGATGGCGCGTGAGGCCGGCATCGAACCGCTGGCCGACAAGCTGTTTGCCGATCCGTCGCTGGTGCCGGCCGACGAGGCGCTGGCCTTCGTCAAGGCCGAAAAAATGGAAAGCGGCGACGACTTTACCTCGGTGCAGGCGGTGCTCGACGGCGTGCGCGACATCCTCAGCGAACGCTGGGCCGAAGACGCGGGCCTGCTGCAGATGCTGCGCCAGTGGTTGTGGAGCGAAGGGCTGCTGTCGTCCAAACTGGTGACCGGCAAGGACGAAAACAACATCGACCACAGCAAGTTCCGCGACTACTTCGACTACGACGAGCCGATAGGCCGCGTGCCTTCGCACCGCGCGCTGGCGGTGTTCCGCGGCCGCGGCCTGGAGATTCTGGACGCCAAGCTGCTGCTGCCCGAGATCCCCGAGCCCGGCAAGCCGAGCATCGCGGAAGGAAAAATCGCGATCCACCTCGGCTGGAGCCACAAGGGCAGGGCGGCCGACGACCTGCTGCGCAAATGTGTGGCCTGGACCTGGAAGGTCAAGCTGAGCCTGTCGATTGAACGCGACCTGTTCAGCCGGCTGCGCGAAGAGGCCGAAAAAGTCGCGATCAAGGTGTTTGCCGACAACCTGCGCGACCTGCTGCTGGCCGCGCCGGCCGGCCCGCGGGTGGTCATGGGCCTGGATCCCGGCATACGCACCGGCGTCAAGGTCGCGGTGGTGGACGCCACCGGCAAGCTGGTGGAGACCTCGACGGTGTTCCCGCATGAACCGCGCAGGGACTGGGAAGGTTCGCTGCACACGCTGGCCAAACTCTGCGAGAAACACGGCGTCAACCTGATTGCCATCGGCAACGGCACGGCCAGCCGCGAAACCGACAAACTCGCCGCCGACCTGATCAAGGGCATGGCAAAAGCCGAACAGATCATCGACAAGGTGGTGGTCAGCGAGGCCGGCGCCTCGGTCTATTCGGCCAGCGAATTCGCCAGCCAGGAAATGCCCGACGTGGACGTCAGCCTGCGCGGCGCCGCGAGTATCGCGCGCCGCCTGCAGGACCCGCTGGCCGAACTCGTCAAGATCGACCCCAAATCCATCGGCGTCGGCCAGTACCAGCACGACGTCAACCAGAGCGATTTGATGCGCAGCCTGGACACCGTGGTCGAGGACTGCGTCAACAGCGTCGGTGTGGACCTCAACACCGCCAGCGTGCCGCTGCTGGCGCGGGTTTCGGGCCTGAGCAACACTGTCGCCAAGGCCGTGGTGCGCTGGCGCGACGCCAACGGCGCTTTTGCCTCACGCGCCGATTTGCTGAAAGTCAGCGGCCTGGGTGCCAAGACTTTTGAGCAAAGCGCGGGCTTTTTGCGCCTGCGCAGCCAGGCTGAAGGCAGCAACCCGCTGGACATGACCGGTGTGCACCCCGAAACCTACCCGGTGGTCGAAAAAATCATGGCGCATACCGGCAAGCCGGTGGCCGAACTGATGGGCCGCGCCGACATGCTGAAAACGCTCAAGCCCGAGCTGTTTGCCAACGAGCAGTTCGGCGTGATCACCGTGAAAGACATCATCGCCGAGCTCGAAAAACCGGGACGCGACCCGCGCCCGGACTTCAAGGTCGCGCGTTTCAACGACGGCGTCGAAGACATCAAGGATTTGAAGGAAGGCATGACGCTGGAAGGCACGGTCAGCAACGTCGCCGCTTTCGGCGCCTTCATCGACATCGGCGTGCACCAGGACGGCCTGGTGCATGTGAGCCAGCTGTCCAACAAGTTTGTCACCGACGCGCGCGAAGTCGTCAAAACCGGCGACATCGTGAAAGTGCGCGTGACCGAGGTCGATGTGGCGCGCAAGCGCATCGCCCTGAGCATGAAACTGGACGCCGCGCCGGCGCGCCATGGCAAGGATGGAGGTCCGCGCGACAACCGCTTCGAAGGTGTCCGGCCCGGCCAGGGACAGAACCGCGGCGGCAGTTACGGTGGCGGGCAGAACCGCACGCCGCAGCCGGCCGCATCGACGGCGATGGAGTCGGCCTTCAGCAAACTCGCGGGACTCAAGAAATAGGCAAAAATCGCCCTGCGCCGCCCTGGACCGGAACTTGCGTGGTCAAATTGGCCTGCTCCCCCCGCCAGGCGGGCGCCAGCAGCTCCTGAAACCATAGCAAATTCAAACAGATCCATGCCAGCCTTGCGCATTTATGCCGGTCCCACGGCGCGCCGGCACATCGCCGAACACGGTCTGCAGCCGCAGGACATTCGGGTGGTGCCGGGCGCAGCCGGCGGGCCCAAGGGCCTGGTGCTGGGGCCGCTGGACCGTTTCATCTTCGGCGAATGGCTGACGGCCAGCCAGCAGCCGGTGCACCTGGTCGGCGCATCGATCGGCGCCTGGCGCATGGCGACCGCCTGCCTGGGCGATCCGGTCCAGGCCTTCCAGCGGCTGGAAGACGACTACATCGCGCAGGATTTTGCGCCCGAGCCCGGCCGCAAGCGGCCCAGCGCCCGGCTGGTCAGCGAGCAGTTCGGCCAGAGCCTGGCCACGTTTTACGGTGGCCGGGTGCACGAGGTGCTCGAGCACCCGCGTTACCGCCTGCACATCGTGACCTCGCGCGGCCGCCACCTGCTGGGCCGTGAACACGGGCTGCGTACACCGCTCGGGTATTTCGGCGCCTTCCTGACCAACACCGTGCACCGCAAGGCCATGGGCGCGTGGCTGGAACGCGTGGTGTTCTCCAGCCAGCAGGCGCCGCTTCCGTTTGCGACCAGCGACTACCGCACGCGGCAGGTCGCGCTTTCCGAGGCCAACTTCAACCCGGCGCTGCAGGCCAGCTGCTCCATCCCTTTCATGCTGCGCTCGGTGCACGACATTCCCGGCGCGCCGCCCGGCGCTTACTGGGACGGCGGCATCACCGACTACCACCTGCACCTCAACTATGCTTCCGATTTGATAGCAGCGTCACCAGGCGGGACGGGGGCGGGTGGCCAAAATGATTCACACGTCGCGGGACTGGTGCTGTACCCGCACTTCCAGAAGGCCGTGGTGCCCGGCTGGCTCGACAAGGGCCTGAAATGGCGCCACGGCGCGACGCATTTCCTCGACAACATGGTGCTGCTGGCGCCTGATCCGGCCTGGATCCACGGCTTGCCGAACGGCAAGCTGCCCGACCGCAACGACTTTTTGCGCTACGGCACCGACCTGGCCGGCCGCATGAAAGCCTGGCGCACGGCGGTCACGGCCAGTGCGCAGCTGGTCGATGAGCTGCAGGAATGGCTGTTGCGCCCGGACATGGGGCGCATCGAGGCGATTTGATAGCCGCTGCAGGCGACAATGGCCGGCATGGACCTGTCCTCGCTTGAAATCCTGGTTGCCGCCATCGAGGAGAAAAGCCTCTCGCGCGCCGCCGAACGTGTGCACCTGGTGACCTCGGCCGCGAGCAAACGCATCTCCGAACTCGAGCGCCGCCTCGGCACCACCTTGCTGCGCCGCCACGGCCGCGGCGTCGAGCCGACCCCCGCCGGCGCCATGCTGTATCAGCAGGCCAAGGCCATCCTGCGCAATGTGGCGCAGGCCCGGCAGTCGCTGGCGGCGTTTGCCAGCAGCGGTGTGCCCAACATCCGTCTCGTGTCCAATTCCTCGACCGTGCTGCAGTTCCTGCCGGCCGACATCAGCGCCTTCGCGCGCAAGGTGCCGGCTGCGCGCGTGGACCTGGTCGAAGCCTTCAGTTATGACGTGCCGCGCATGGTCGCCGACGGCCAGGCCGACATCGGCCTCTACCATGCCGAACACCCGTCCTCGGGCGTGGTCTCCATGCCATACCGCACCGACCACCTCGGCCTGGTGGTGCCGGTCGGCCACCCGCTGTCCCAGCGCAGCAGCCTGCGCCTGGACGAAGCGCTGGACTACGACTTCCTCGGCAACTTCCCGCGCCACAGCCTGGACGAGTTCCTGACCCTGGCCGGCGCGACGATCTCGCGGCCGTTGCGGGTGCGGGCCCAGGTGTCGAATCCGGAAGCGCGCTGCGCCATGGTGCGCGAAGGCATGGGCCTGGCCATCATGCCGGAGGGCATCGCGCGCAACTACGAGGCGCGGCTCGGCCTGGTGGTGCTGCCGTTGACCGATGCCTGGGCGGCGCGCCAGCTTTATGTCTGTGTGCGCGATGTCGATGCCTTGTCGCCGCAGGCCGGCGCGCTGCTGGCACACCTGCTGGCGGTCTGAAGTGCCCGGCGCGCTGTCTGGACCGGGAAACAGAGCTTTTCCCAAAATTCATAGCGGGATGATGCGGGACGTCTAGACTGGGTTCCAGCCGGGTGAGTTGTTTCGCGCGGTATTCCAACGGAGACAAAACCCATGAACACCCTGCACAGCGGCCGCCGCCGCATCCTGATCGCCGCCACCAGCCTTGCCAGTTTCGCATTGCCCGCGCTGGTCGCCCTGGCGCCGGCAGTGGCTTCGGCCCAGGCCTTCCCCAACCGCCCCATCCGCATCATCGCGCCCTTCACGGCCGGCGGCGGCACCGACCTGGTCGCGCGCACCCTGGGCGAGGGCATGGCCAGGGAACTGGGCCAGCCGGTGATCATCGAGAACAAACCCGGCGGCGGCACCGTCATCGGCTCGGACATGGTGGCCAAGGCCCCCGGCGACGGCTACACGCTGCTGCTGACCACCTCGGCCCACGCCATCAACAGCAGCCTGGTGAAAAACCTGCCCTACAGCACCGAGAAATCGTTTGCCAATGTCGCGCTGGTCGGGCGCGGTCCCAACATGCTGGTGACACGTGCCGACAGCCCCTACAAAACCATCAAGGACGTGCTGGCCGCGGCTCGCGCCAACCCCGGCAAGCTGACCTACGGATCCTCGGGCAACGGCACGGCCGTGCACTTGGCCGGCGAGCTGTTCAAGATGATGGGCAAGGTGGACATCACCCACGTGCCTTACCGCGGCGCCGGCCCGGCCTACACCGACCTGCTCGGCGGGCAGATCGACTTCGTGTTCGCCACCGCCGCCGGTGTCGGCAAGTTTGTCGAAGCCGGCAAGATGCGCGCGATTGCCGTGACCTCCACCGCACGTTCGCCGCAATGGCCGCAGGTGCCGACCATGGCCGAGTCCGGCCTGCCGGGTTACGAGGCCGACGTCTGGTACGCGGTGTTCGCCAGCGGCGGCACACCGCCCGACGTGGTCGCCAAACTCAATGCCGCCGTGCGCAAGGCGACCGAAGCACCGGCTTTCCGCACCCGCGTCGAGGGTGAAGGCCTGGTCGCCGCGGTCGGCACGCCGCAGGAACTGACGGCTTATGTGCGCGCCGAGGAAGCCCGCTGGCGCAAGGTCGTGGTCGAAGGCAAGGTCACCATCGACTGATTCATCCCACACCCGTTCGGGTTGAGCCTGTCGAAACCCTTAGCCAAGCTCAGGACGAACGGCCGCGGAGCGCTTAACCCGGCACTCCATAAAACTCCTGAAAGACAGCAGCACATGACACCCAACAAGGGCCGGCTTGCCGGCAAGGTCGCCATCATCGTCGGCGCGGGCCAGCAGCCCGGCGACACCGTCGGCAACGGCCGCGCCACCGCGGAGCGTTTTGCGCAGGAGGGCGCGACCCTGCTGCTGGTGGACATCAACGAAGCCTGGGCCCAGGAGACCTGCAACGCACTGGCCGCCTATGGCGGCGAAGCTTCCATCCTGGTGGCCGACATCACGCACGAGGACGAGTGCAAAAAAATCGCCGACACCTGCGTCGCGCGTTATGGGCGCATCGACATCCTGCACAACAACGTCGGCCAGTCGCGCGGCGACAAGAAGACGGTGGACCTCGAAGTCTCGGTCTGGGACGCCATCATGGCGATGAACCTCAAGGGCATGTTCATGACCTGCAAACACGTGCTGCCGCACATGATTGCGCAGAAGTCGGGCAGCATCATCAACATCTCCTCGACCTCGTCCATGGCCGCGCGGCCGACCCTGACCTACAAGACCAGCAAGGGCGCGGTCAACACCCTGACCCAGCACATCGCGATGGAAAACGCGCCTTTCGGCGTGCGTGCCAACGCCATCCTGCCGGGCCTGATCGACACGCCCATGGCGATCGAACGCCGGGCCAAAGAGCGTGGCGTCACGCGCGAGGTGGTGCGCGCCGAACGCGAGGCGCTGGTGCCCATGTTACGCATGGGCACGGCCTGGGACGTGGCCAACACCGCGGTGTTTTTGGCCTCCGACGAGGCGCAATACATCACCGGCGTGCTGATCCCGGTCGATGGCGGCCTGCTCGTCAAGCGTGGTTAAGGGCTGAACATGGACCTCCAGCTTGCGGGCAAACATGTGCTGGTCACCGGCGCCAGCAAGGGCATCGGTTACGCCTGCGCACTCGGCTTTCTGCAGGAAGGCGCCCGCGTCAGCCTGGTATCGCGCAGCGAGGAAGGTTTGAAACTCGCCGCGGCCAGCCTGCTCGCCGCCCAGCCGGAGTCCGCCTGGCGCATCGCGTATTTCGCGGCCGACCTGCAGGACGCGGCGGCAGCCCAGGGCGCGCTCGACGCGGCCGAAGCGGCGCATGGGCCGGTGGACATCCTGGTCAACTGCGCGGGTGCGGCCAAACGCACGGCGCCGGCCGACCTGCAGCCGCAGGCCTGGCACGACGCGATGCAGGCCAAGTACTTCACCTATATCCACATGATGGATCCGCTGGTCAAACGCATGGGCCAGCGCGGCAGCGGCGTCATCATCAACATCGTCGGCGCCGGCGGCAAGGTTGCCAATCCGACGCATCTGGCCGGCGGCGCCGCCAATGCCGCGCTGATGCTGGTCAGCGCCGGCCTGGCCGCCGCTTATGCCGGCAAGGGCGTGCGCATCAACGCCCTCAATCCAGGGCAGGTGCTGACCGAACGTCTGCGCGCGCGGCTGGACGCGGAAACCCGCCTCGCAGAATCTGAAGGCCGGCCCGCGCCGGGCAAACCCGGCGACAAGTTGCCGCTGGGGCGTCCGGCCGAGCCCGAGGAAATCGCCAACGTGGCGGTGTTCCTGGCCTCGCCACGCGCCAGCTACGTGACCGGCGCCATCGTCGCCATGGACGGCGCCAACACCCCGATGGTGGTTTAACGCACTGCAGGCTTAAAAAAATGATCAAGAGACTTGAAGGCAAAGTGGCGCTGGTGACCGGCGCCGGTTCGGTCGGGCCCGGCTGGGGCAATGGCCGCGCGATCGCGGTGCGGCTGGCCGAAGAAGGCGCACGTGTTTTTGCGGTGGACCTGAATCCCGGCAGCATGGAGGAAACCGTCACGCTGGCGCGCGCGGCCGGCGGCGAGATAGCAACCGGCATTTGCGACGTGACCAGCAGCGCATCGATTGCGGCCACGGTCGCGGCCTGCGTCGCGCGTTTCGGCGCCATCGACATCCTGGTCAACAACGTTGGCGGCTCGGCCGCCGGCGGGCCGGTCGAGATGAGCGAAGAAGTCTGGGCCACACAAATCGACCGCAACCTCAAAAGTGTGTTTTTGACCTGCAAACATGTGTTGCCGCTGATGGAGCAGGCCGGGCAGGGCGCGATCGTGAACCTGGCCTCGACCTCGGCGACACGCTGGACCGGTTCGCCCCAGGTCGCGTATGCCGCGGCCAAGGCCTGCGTGATCCAGTTCTCGCGGGTGGTGGCGGTGCAGTACGCCGGCAAGGGCATACGCGTGAACACCGTGATCCCGGGCCAGCTCTACACCCCCATGGTCGATGTGCGGCTGGCCAAACAGCGCGCCGGCGGCGACGTGCAGGCCATCCTCAAGCAGCGCCAGGCGCGCATTCCGCTGCCCTTCATGGGCGACGGCCGCGACACCGCCAACGCGGTGCTGTTTCTGGCCTCGGACGAAGCGCGTTTTATCACGGGCGCCGAACTGGTGGTCGATGGCGGCATGTCAGTGCGTTGCGACTGACGGGCAGGCCGGCAGGCAAACTACAACCGTTCGCCCTGAGCTTGTCGAAGGGTCAGAAGGCTTCGACAAGCTCAGCCCGAACGGTATGCCCTCCGTTGAAGAACATCCAACAATCTCCAAGGAATCTCGAATGCGTATTGCACCGATAGAACCCGGCACCCGACCAGAACTGGCCGGCCAGGAAGCCACCATCGCCGCCCAGCGCGGCCGCGTTTCGCCGCTGTACCAGGTGCTGCTCAACAGCCCGCCCATGGCCCACGGCTGGGAGCAGTTGTTGACGGCCGTACGCAACAAAAACACCTTGCCGGCGGACCTGCGCGAGCTCGTCATCATCCGCGTCGCCGTGCTGAACCGCGCGACTTACGAATACGAGGCCCATGTGCCGATCGCGCTCAAAGCCGGCGCGACGCAGGAAAAAATCGATGCGCTCGGCGATCCCGAAAAAATTGGTGAAGGCCTGAGCGAGCTCGAACACACGCTGATCACGCTGACCGACGTGATGACCCGCCACATCGAGGTGCCCGCCGCGCTCTACGACAGGGTGCGCAGCCACCTCGACGAACGCCAGACCGTGGACGTGATGGTCACGATTGGTGCTTACAACATGGTGTCGCGATTTCTGGTGGCGCTGGAGATGGGGCACTGAGGCTGCTCCGCCTGCCCGATTGCTCTGTTTTTGATAGCTGGTAGCGCAGCCGGGACGGGGGGTAGAGGCGAATTTTGATGCTTGAAACTGGCGAAACGGCGATTTGACGAATAAACTGACCCAATATGCACGCTGTTCAGCTTGACCCCATTGCCGTTCCGTTTCGAGACGACGCGATCAAGGTCATCGGTGTCCGCTGGAGAGACAGTGGCGCCACTGTGATCGACATCGTCTCGAAGCGCTCTGGTCGTAGGGGGAGAGTCGAATTTCAGGACGATGTTGGGCTCAGAATTCTTGGCGAATTGGACTTGGCAAGTATGTGGGGCGGTGACCCGGTGGCCTTAAGGGAAACTTGGCTGCTTGAGGTCCGAAGTGGAGGCTGGTTAGAACTTGAGTCCACGCGCGAAGATTTCCACATGAAGCATGACTCTCCAGTCCGGGAGTTTCTGATTGCCGGGTATCAAGAGTGCATATCTGTTTTTTCGAAGCTTGGGCCAACCGTTGTCGAAGTAGTCGGCCCGTCTGACATTTAACAGGTCTGCTCACGCTTCTTGTGGCACTTCGGGGCGCACGGCATTTGTCGGTGGCCCTCTACGGCGAGTCTGAATTTTCAGTCCCATTAGTCTTGCACTTCGTCAGACGCGAGCACCAATTAAAGCGAGTCCTCCAACATCCCCGCATACTCCTGCGCCGTCGCGATCCGCGGATTGGTCTTGTGGCAGTGGTCGGCCATCGCGCCCTTGATGATGTCGGGGAACTGGTCGCGCGTCACGCCCATGGCGGCCAGGCCGGTGGGCAGGCCGAGGCGGGCATTCATGTCGCGCACCGCGTCGGCGACATCGCTGCCGGCCGCCAGGCCCATGGCGTGGGCCATGCGCTCCAGGCGTTTTTCCTTCTGGATCGATTCGGCGCCGGCGTTGAAGCGGATCACCGCGGGCAAAAACATCGCGTTGAGCGAGCCGTGGTGCAGGCGCGGGTCGACGCCGCCCAGGCTGTGGCTCAGCGAATGCACACAGCCGAGGCCTTTCTG
Organism: Paenacidovorax caeni; assembly: GCA_943370985.1. Classification (GTDB taxonomy): domain Bacteria; phylum Pseudomonadota; class Gammaproteobacteria; order Burkholderiales; family Burkholderiaceae_C; genus Polaromonas; species Polaromonas caeni_A. The sequence goes on along the minus strand of CALRTF020000052.1, from coordinate 6,036 downwards.
GAAAGCCATCGCGCCCTGCATGGAGGCGCTCATCATGTTGAGCCGGGCTTCGCGGTCGCTGCCGTCTTTGGTCGCGCGTTCGATATTCGCCCAGCCGCGCTGCAGGCCGTCGAGGGCAATGCCGTCGGCCGGCGGGTTGAAGGCGGGCGCCATAAACGTTTCCATGCAATGCGCAATCGCGTCCATGCCGGTGGCGGCCGTCAGCCTGGCGGGCAGGCCCAGCGTGAGCTCCGGGTCACAGATCGCGGTTTTGGGCACGATGTGCCAGGAGTGGAAACCCAGCTTGCGGTGGTCGTCGACGATGATGATGGCGCCGCGCGCGACCTCACTGCCGGTGCCGCTGGTGGTCGGCACGGCGATCAGCGGCGCTACGCGGTCGGTGATCTTCAGCGACCCGCCCTCGATGGTGGCGTAAGTGGTCAGCGGGCCCTCGTGCGTGGCCGCAATCGCCACCCCCTTGGCGCAATCGATGGCCGAGCCGCCGCCGACGGCAATCAGGCCGTCGCAGTTGTTGGCTTTGTACATGGCGGCCGCGGCGCGCACCGCGGCTTCGGTCGGGTTCGACGGCGTGTCATCGAACACCGTCACCGCCAGGCCGGGCAGGGCGTCGAGCGCTTTTTGCAGCACACCGGCGGCCTTGACGCCGGCGTCGGTGACGATCAGCGGGCGCTTGATGCCGACGCGTTCACATTCCTGCTTGAGCAGCCTGACCGCGCCGTACTCGAACTGGATCTGGGTCACATAATAAATAAAGGCCATGGTGGGGTGTCTCTCTTGTCTCTGGCTGGCGTTGTAGGATGGGATGACCTTACTTTAATGGCTGGAAGCGCCTTGACCAACAAGCAAACCCCAGGCGCCGTCACGTTGGTGATAGCCCGGAGGGGCCCCGACCTTAACAAGCGATGACACGACACGCCCTGCCCGAAGACCTGCTGACGCCCGCCATGCGCGATGTGCTGGTGCGCATGGCGCGCGCCGCGCGGCCGCCGCTGCACACCTTGAGCCCGCAGCAGGCGCGCGCCGCCTACGAGGCCGGTGCCGGTGTCCTCGAAATCCCGCCGGCCGCGCTGGCCCGGGTCGAGGACTTCACAGTCCCGGCGCGCGACGGCTTTGCGCTGCCGCTTCGCCTCTACGCGCCGTCGCACGACAAGCTGCCGGTGCTGATGTATTTCCATGGCGGCGGCTTCACCGTCGGCAGCATCGCCTCACACGACATCCTCTGTCGCCAGCTGGCCCACCTGGCCGGCTGCGCCGTGATCTCGGTGGACTACCGGCTGGCGCCGGAACATCAATTCCCGACCGCCGCCAACGACGCCTGGGATGCGCTGGCCTGGCTGTCCTTTCACGGCGATGAGCGCGGACTGGACGCCACCCGGCTCGCGGTCGGCGGCGACAGCGCCGGCGGCACGCTGGCGGCGGCCTGCGCCATCCAGGCGCGCGACATGGCCATGCCGCTGGCGCTGCAGCTGCTGATCTACCCCGGCTGCGCGCCGCAGCAGGATTCGGCCTCGCACCGGCGCTTCGCGGAAGGTTTTGTGCTGGAGGCAGCCCACATCGATTTTTTCTTCGGCCAGTATCTGCGCAGCCCGGCGGACCGGGACGACTGGCGCTTTTCGCCGCTGACCGCACCCGACGTCGATGGTGTGGCACCGGCCTGGATAGGCCTGGCCGAATGTGACCCGCTGGTCGATGAAGGACTGGCTTATGCCGATAAACTGCGCATGGCCGGGGTGGCCGTGGACCTCGAGATCTACCGCGGCGTGACCCATGAGTTCGTCAAGATGGGTCGCGTCATCGTCGAAGCCCGGCAGGCCCATGCCCATATGGCCCATGCCCTGCGCCATGCATTTTCAGGATAAGCGAGAGACATGAAACGACAGGACTTCCGATTTTTCCACCGGCTGCGCGTGCGCTGGGCCGAGGTGGACATGCAGAAAATCGTCTTCAATGCGCATTACCTGATGTATGTCGACACCGCCGTGGCCGACTACTGGCGCGCGCTGGCCCTGCCCTACGAGGAAGCCATGCATGCGCTGGGCGGCGATCTCTACGTCAAGAAGGCCTCGGTCGAGTACCACGGTTCGGCGCGGTACGACGACCAGCTCGATATCGGCCTGAAGTGCGCACGCATCGGCACCTCATCGATGACCTTCACCGGCGCCATCTTTCGCGGCGATACGCTCCTGATCAGCTGCGAGCTGATTTATGTGTTTGCTGACCCGGCGACCCAGACCTCGAGACCGGTGCCCGAGGGCCTGCGCAAGATCCTGACCGGCTTCGAAGCCGGCGAGCCCATGGTCACGCTCAGGACCGGGTCGTGGGCCGAACTCGGTGAACACGCCGGGGCGATACGCACCGCGGTATTTGTCAAGGAGCAGGGCATTCCGCTGGAGATGGAATGGGACGAGGCCGACAAGACCGCCGTACACGCAGTGGCCTACAACGGCCTGGGACAAGCGATCGCCACCGGCCGCCTGCTTCAACACGCACCCGGCAGCGCCAAAATCGGCCGCATGGCAGTCAACCGGGTGTTGCGCGGTTCCAGCCTGGGCCGCGAGCTGCTGAAGGCCCTGGTCGCCGAGGCCGAACAACGCGGCGACAGCGAGGTGTTGCTGAATGCCCAGCGCAGCGCCGAGGGTTTTTACGCGCGACTCGGTTTTGCGCCGCGCGGCGAGCCGTTTGAAGAAGCCGGGATAAGCCACATCGCGATGGCGCGGGCCATCGGTCTGCGTTAACGCCGCCAGTGCAGCCTGAGGTTTTGTCTGCCGGGCAAGTCGTCCGCGCCCCAGGCATGTGTGACTTCCTGTAGCGCAAGGTCCCAGCCCTCCGAAACTGCCGACGCCAGCAGCACGCTGCTGCAGCGTGTGCCGTAGCGGTGTTCCGGAAAGTCCACAAACGCACTCGACAGCGCCTCTTCCAGTGCCAGCGGAACACCGGTACTGGGCAGGTCTTCGCGGCCGGCGCGCCGCCTGTCCTTGAGGGCCCGCATCAGTTCGGCCTCCAGCACATCCGCATCGGACGCCGTCAGCGCCGAATGCAGCGCCTTTTTCAGGCCCTGGGTTTTCGGCCACGGCGTGTCGAGCGCGCCATTGGACAGGCCATAAATACCCGGCTGCAGCGCGCGGGATTCGAGTCCCGGTCCGGGTTTGTTGCTGAGCCAGTGCCAGGCGCCGCTGTGGATGTCACCGAGCACGAGGTTGAAGCCGCCATAGGCCGGGCCGTCGATCCGGGCCATGAAGCCGGCCGCATCAAGTTTGCCGTCCAGCCAGTTCGTGACCAGTTCGCCGCGCGACCTGTCCCCGGTGAGTGAGGCCGGGCCGCGCACATTGGTCAGCATGGCGATGCGACCGGCGGCCGTGAGGCCCATCCAGGTGCCGCCGGCACGGATGTCGCGGCCCGAGAAAATTTCCGTGCCGGCGTCACTTGTCCAGCGTGCCAGCGGCAGGGTGGGGCGGTCCAGGAATTCGTCGCGGTTGGCCGCGACGACCAGCGGCCAGCGTTCCGAAGCGCCGATGGCAAAGGCGATCAGGCACATGCCGTCTAAATATCTTCCAGCAGCGGATACGGCAACGCCATCAGCGACAACGCGGGCCCGCCAGGACTGCCCAGTGTCAGGCGCCCACCCTCCGCATCGGCCGCCGCCGAAGTCTGCATGGACACGATGGCGTCGAAACCGCCGCCGGGCCGCGCTGCGCAGGCCGCGACCAGGCCGCAGGGTTGCTCGGCATCGAGCGCGTGGAACACTTCCTGGCCGATCGCCGGTTCGCCCCGGGTGTGTGCCAGGTAGGCGCGGCGTTTGAGCGTGCCGCGGAACTGGCTGCGCGCCACAATTTCCTGGCCGGGATAACAGCCCTTCTTGAAGTTCACGCCGCCGACGGATTCGTAATTGAGCATCTGCGGCACAAAGGCCTCGAAGATGGGCTGGCTGATCATGGCGATGCCGGACGACACGTCCAGCCACTGCCACTGCGCCAGCGGCAGGGCATCGCCGGCGGGCACGGGCGTGCCGGCAGGCGCACACCACAGCGCGCGCGGCTGGCCGTTGCCGGGGTACAAAAACACCACAGTTGCAGCATCAATATCAGCCCTGGCCCATGCCGGCCTTGCGCCGCCAGCTATCGATTCCATAGCACTTCCGGCCAGCCCGAAGAGCGCGTAATCGGCTGTGGCATCGCTCAATCTGGCCTTGGCGCGCAGCACAAACATCGACAGGCGCTTGAGCGTGGCCGCCAGGATGTCCCGGCTGCAGACCATCAGGATCTCGTCCGGGCTGCGTTTGAACACGATGAAGCTGGCCTGCATCCGGCCCTTGGCATTGCAGAAGGCGGCCAGCCGCGCCTGCTCCGGGCCGAGCTGCGCCACGTCCTGGGTCAACTGGCCTTGCAGGAAAGAGGCGGCGTCTTCACCGGTCACGCGGATCACGCCGAGATGGCTCAGGCCGGCAACACCGGACACGATGGAAACAGGCGGCAAGTCAGTGGGGGAGGTCAACATAAGCTGAATTATCATGGACCCATCGTTTTCAGGAAGGCAACAGGGTTGTGCGTCGATTTTTCATGAGTCTGCTGGTGTTGATGTTTCTCGCCGGCCTGTTGGTCTTCGGTGCAGCGGGCTGGTGGCTGTACCAGCCTTTGACGCTGCAGCCGCAGCCCGGCAGCACGGTGGTCGACCTCGAAATCGAGCCCGGCACGCCGGCCCAGCGCGTGGCGGGCACCGTGGCCGCCAGCGGCGTCGTGGTCGAGCCGACCCTGCTGTATGCCTGGTTCCGGCTGTCCGGCCAGGCGCGCCAGATCAAGGCCGGCAGTTATGAAATCACCCCCGGCGCGACGCCGCGTTCGCTGCTGAACATGCTGGTGCGTGGCGAGGAAAGCCTTAAAAGTGTGGTGATTGTCGAAGGCTGGAATTTCCGCCAGGTGCGCGCGGCGCTGCAAAAAGCCGAAGCGCTCAAACCCGACAGCATGGGCCTGAGCCCCGACGCCATCATGGCGCAGCTTGGCAAGCCGGGTGTACACCCCGAAGGGCGCTTTTTCCCGGACACCTACACCTATGCCAAAGGCTCCAGCGATCTCGCCGTGCTCAAACGCGCGGCGCGCGCCATGGACCGGCGCCTCGAAGCCGCCTGGGCGCTGCGCGAGGGCGATTCACCGCTCAAAACACCGGACGAGGCGCTGATCCTGGCCAGCATCATCGAAAAGGAAACCGGCAAACCCGCGGACCGGCCCGAAATCGGCGGCGTCTTCACCAACCGCCTGCGCATCGGCATGTTGCTGCAGACCGACCCCACCGTGATTTATGGCATGGGCGAGCAGTTCGACGGTAACCTGCGCCGGCGCGACCTGCTGGCCGACACGCCGTACAACACCTACACCCGCGGTGGCCTGCCACCCACGCCGATTGCCATGCCGGGCAAGGAATCGCTGCTGGCGGCCGTCAAGCCGGCACCGACCAAGGCCCTGTATTTTGTGGCGCGCGGCGACGGCAGCAGCCATTTCAGCCCCAGCCTGGATGAGCACAACCGGGCGGTGAACAAATACCAGCGCGGCCAGTGATGCAGGGTTTGTTCATCAGCTTCGAGGGCATAGACGGCGCGGGCAAGTCCACGCACATTGCCGCGCTGGCCGACGCCTTCCGGGCGCAGGGCAGGGTGGTGACCCTGAGCCGGGAGCCGGGCGGCACGCCGCTGGCCGAGAAACTGCGCGTGCTGATCCTCAACGACGCGATGGACCCGCTGACCGAAGCCCTGCTGATTTTTGCGGCGCGGCGCGACCATTTGACGACCGTGATCGCGCCGGCGCTGGCGCGCGGCGAGGTGGTGCTGTGCGATCGTTTCACCGACGCGACCTTTGCCTACCAGGGCAGCGGACGCGGTTTCGACCTTGAGGTGCTCTCAAAACTGGAGCTGTGGGCCCAGGCTGCACAAGGGCTGGGGCGCGATTTTGTGCATGAACTGGGGCCCAGGGGCGCAACACCGGCGATAGTCCAGCCGGACCTGACGGTCTGGTTCGACCTGGCGCCCGAAGAGGCCGCCGGGCGCCT
>CALRTF020000051.1:0-19908 GCA_943370985.1 Paenacidovorax caeni | reverse complement strand
GGTGACCAGGAAAGCCCTTGATGAACATGAATGCCTCCCCCCGCTCCTTCAAACGCCTGCTTCTGACGGCCTGTGCCGCCGCTGTGCTGGGCACTTCCCTGAGCGCCTGCTTCCCGCTGCTGGTGGGTGGCGCCGCCGGCGGCGTGCTGGTGGCGATGGACCGCCGTACCTCGGGCGCACAACTGGAGGATGAAGGCATCGAGCTGCGCGCCATGGCCCGCCTGCGCGACAACATCGGCAGCCGCGCGCGCGTCAGCGTGACGAGTTACAACCGCCAGGTGCTGCTGACCGGCGAGGTACTCAACGAGAACGACAAGAAGCTGGTCGAACAGGTGGTCTCGCGTGTCGAAAACGTCAGCGGCGTCGTCAACGAGCTGGCCGTCATCGACAGCCCGTCGCTGGTGCAGCGCTCGTCGGATGTGCTGATCACCGGCCAGGTCAAGGCGCTGCTGATCGACGCCAAGGACCTGTACGCCAGCGCCTTCAAGGTGGTGACCGAACGCGGTACGGTCTACCTGATGGGCCGCGTGACCCAGCGCGAGGCCGACCGCGCCACCGAGATCGCGCGCGGCGCCCGCGGCGTGCAGAAGGTGGTGCGCATCCTCGAAATCATCAGCGAAGAAGAGATGCAGCGCCTGCTGCCGCCGAAAGCCCAACCGGCGACTGCGCCACGTTCCTCCTGATTGGATGGATCCACAAAAAAAGCCGGCAACAAGCCGGCTTTTTTCATTTGCGCGCTGGACCACCCAGTAGCGAGCAACCGTGGGGGCTTTATTTGAGTCTTTTGATCAGGCTGGACGTGTCCCAGCGCTGGCCGCCCATGGCCTGCACATCGGCGTAAAACTGGTCCACCAGCGCGGTCACCGGCAGCCGCGCGCCGTTGCTTTTGGCTTCGTCCAGCACCAGGCCGAGGTCCTTGCGCATCCAGTCCACCGCAAAGCCGAAGTCGAACTTGCCTTCCACCATGGTCTTGCCGCGGTTGTCGAGCTGCCAGCTTTGCGCGGCGCCCTTGCCGATCACCTCGAGCACCTGGTGCATGTCCAGCCCGGCTTTCTGCCCGAAAGCGATGGCTTCGCTGAGGCCCTGCACCAGGCCCGCGATGCAGATCTGGTTGACCATCTTGGTGAGCTGGCCGGCACCGCTGGCACCCATCCGTGTGAAGGCTTTGGCAAACGCCATGCCGGCCGGCTTGACGGCGTCGAAGGCGGCGGCGTCGCCGCCACACATGACGGTGAGCGCGCCGTTTTGCGCGCCCGCCTGGCCGCCGGAGACCGGCGCATCGACAAACTGCAGGCCGAGGGCTTGCGCCGCGGCATACAGCTCGCGCGCCACATCGGCAGATGCCGTGGTGTGGTCCACAAAAATTGCGCCCGCCCGCATGCCGGCAAACGCGCCGTCGGCACCCAGCGTCACGCCACGCAGGTCGTTGTCGTTGCCGACGCAGCAAAACACGATGTCCGCGCCCTGCGCGGCCTCGCGCGGCGTTGCTGCATGTTTCGGGGTGCCAGCCCCCGCGTACTCGGCACACCATGCTACGGATTTGGTAGCAGTTCTGTTGTAAACGGTGACCTGATGGCCGGCCAGTGCAAGGTGGCCGGCCATCGGGTAACCCATGACGCCCAGGCCCAGGAAGGCGACTTTGCGGGAGGGGGCGGATTCGTAGGTTTTGGGATTTGTGCTGCTCATGGGGTTCGCTGAAAAGGGGAGGAGCTGAGGGCGTAGCGAGCGGGCTTCAGGCGAGTCGCGCGGCGCACAGCCACCGGAACGTACTTCAGCTACGTGAGGATGGCGAGCACCGCGCAAGAACGCATCAAGCCCGTGCGAGCCCTTAAATAATTGCCATGTTTTCGGTGCCGGCGGCCAGGTCCTGCGTCCTGGCGCGCTGCGAGTTGAGTTTGATCTGCAGCCGCAGGTCGTTAACCGAGTCGGCGTTGCGCAGCGCGTCTTCGTAGGTGATCATGTTGCTCTCGAAGGCATCGAACAGCGCCTGGTCGAAAGTCTGCATGCCCAGGTTGCGGCTTTTCTTCATGATCTCCTTGATCTCGGAGACTTCGCCCTTGAAGATCAGGTCCGAGATCAGCGGCGTGTTGAGCATCACCTCGACCGCGGCGACGCGGCCCTTGCTGTCCTGCTTGGGCACCAGGCGCTGCGAGATCATGGCCTTCATGTTGAGCGACAGGTCCATCAGCAACTGCGCGCGGCGTTCTTCGGGGAAGAAGTTGATGATGCGGTCCAGCGCCTGGTTGGCGCTGTTGGCGTGCAGGGTGCACAGGCACAGGTGGCCGGTTTCGGCAAAAGCGACCGCGTGTTCCATGGTTTCGCGATCGCGCACCTCGCCCATCAGGATCACGTCGGGCGCCTGGCGCAGCGTGTTTTTCAGCGCCGCTTCCCAGCTGTCGGTGTCCAGGCCCACTTCGCGCTGCGTGACCACGCAGTTCTTGTGCGGGTGCACAAATTCCACCGGATCTTCAATCGTGATGATGTGGCCGAAGGAGTTTTCATTGCGCCAGTCGACCATGGCGGCCAGCGTGGTGGATTTGCCCGAGCCGGTGGCGCCGACCAGGATGCACAGGCCGCGCTTGGACATGACCACGTCCTTGAGCACCTGCGGCACGCCCAGGCCGTCGATGGTCGGCAGCACGGCCGGGATCACCCGCATCACCATGCCGACCTTGCCCTGCTGGATGAAGGCGTTGACGCGGAAGCGGCCGGTACCCGGCGGGGAGATTGCGAAGTTGCACTCCTTGGTCCGTTCGAACTCGGCCGCCTGCTTGTCGTTCATGATCGCGCGGGCCAGCGCCAGCGTGTGGCCGGCGTTCAGCGGTTGCGGCGACACCTTGGTGACCTTGCCGTCGACCTTCATGGCCGGCGGGAAGTCGCCAGTGATGAACAGGTCGCTGCCGTTGCGGCTGACCATCAGCTTGAGAAGGTCGTTGATGAATTTACTGGCCTGGTCGCGTTCCATAGTTTCTCCAATTGGCTGCTGCAGGCCCGCAGACCCGCATCACTTCGCTGCGGACGGGCAGTCTAGCCCGGGAAGTTCTCGGGGATTTTTGCCTTGCCGCGTGCTTCCGCGGCGGAAATGACGTTGCGCTTGACCAGATCGGTCAGGTTCTGGTCCAGGGTCTGCATGCCCACGCTGTTGCCGGTCTGGATCGATGAATACATCTGTGCGACCTTGGCTTCGCGGATCAGGTTGCGGATGGCGCTGGTACCCAGCATGATCTCGTGCGCGGCAACGCGGCCCTGGCCGTCCTTGGTCTTGCACAGGGTCTGCGAGATCACGGCCTGCAGCGACTCGGACAACATCGCGCGGATCATGTCCTTTTCCTCGGCCGGGAACACGTCGATGATCCGGTCAATGGTCTTGGCGGCGCTGGAGGTGTGCAGCGTGCCGAACACCAGGTGGCCGGTCTCGGCGGCCGTCATCGCCAGGCGGATGGTTTCGAGGTCGCGCATCTCGCCGACCAGGATGGCGTCAGGATCTTCCCGCAGCGCGGACTTGAGCGCGGCGCTGAAGCTCAGCGTGTGCGGGCCGACCTCGCGCTGGTTGATCAGGCACTTTTTCGATTCGTGCACAAACTCGATCGGGTCTTCCACCGTCAGGATGTGGCCGTATTCGGTTTCGTTGAGGTAGTTGACCATGGCCGCCAGCGTGGTCGACTTGCCAGAGCCGGTCGGTCCGGTGACCAGCACCATGCCGCGCGGCTTCATCGCGAGGTCGCCGAAAATCTTGGGCGCGTTGAGCTGCTCCAGCGTCAGGATCTTCGAGGGGATGGTCCGGAACACGGCGCCGGCGCCGCGGTTCTGGTTGAAGGCGTTGACCCGGAAGCGCGCCAGGCCGTCGATCTCGAAGGAGAAGTCGATCTCGAGGAACTCCTCGTAGTTCTTGCGCTGGGTGTCGTTCATGATGTCGTACACCATGGAGTGGACCTGCTTGTGGTCCAGCGGGTCGACGTTGATGCGCCGCACATCGCCATGGACCCGGATCATGGGCGGCAGGCCGGCTGACAAATGCAGGTCGGAGGCCTTGTTCTTGACGCTGAAAGCCAGCAGCTGGGTAATGTCCATCCCGGGAATCCCTCTTGAGTATTACAGTCGGATTATGACCATGATTGTTGACAAGCTCCAAGCCGTGCGTGACCGGATTACCACGGCCTGTATCGCCGCCGGGCGGGATCCGGCCGGCGTGCGGCTGCTGGCCGTGTCCAAGACCTTCGGTCCGAATGCGGTGCTGGCAGCGGTGTCCGGTGGCCAGACCGCGTTCGGCGAGAACTATGCGCAGGAGGGCGTGGAGAAAATTCTTGCGCTGCGCGAGGCGCTCGCCGGCGGGCTGTCCGCGCCGGTTTCCAGCCCCCTCGAATGGCATTACATCGGCCCTCTCCAGAGCAACAAGACGCGGCTGGTGGCTGAACACTTCGACTGGGTGCAGTCGGTGGACCGCCTGAAGATTGCACAGCGCCTCAGCGAGCAGCGGCCGGCGCAACTGCCGCCGCTGCAGGTGTGCCTGCAGGTCAACATCGACGGCGGTGTCACCAAGGCGGGCGTGGCGCCGCAGGAGGCGCTGGCACTGGCAGCCGCCGTGGCGAGGCTGCCGCGGCTGCAATTGCGCGGCCTCATGTCGATTCCCGAGCCTGCTCCTGATTTTGTAGCGGCTCGCGCTGTCCACCAGAGGGCTGCGGACCTTTTCGAGCAGATCAACCGGGCCGGCATGTGGCTGCAGCCCATGGACACCTTGTCCATGGGCATGACGGCCGACCTGGAAGCCGCGATTCATGCGGGCAGCACCATGGTGCGCGTGGGGACGGCCATCTTTGGTGGCAGATAGCCGCTAGGTTTGTCATTGCGGGCGTGACCCGCAATCCATGTCGCATTGACCTGAGGCGGTGTTGGCCGGCTGTGGCATGGATCCCGGATCAGGTCCGGGATGACAGGCACACGGTGTGCCCTGACGGTTGCGCCTCGGGGCTATTTCTTGGGCGGAGTCGGCGGTTTCACCGCACCGCAGTCGGCGGACAGCCACTTGCCGGAGCCGTCCAGCGTCATCTTCTCCGGCTTGCCCTTGACCGTGCTGGTGGTCACCATCTTCATGGTGTAGGCCTCGTTGCTGGTGTAGGTGATCTGGCCTTCGCCGCTGGACGGCGGCTGGGTGCAGCTGAAGCTGATCTTCTGGGTGTTGCCGACACGCGGCGAGGCGCTGCTCTTGCAATCGCCCTGTTGCGGCGGCGGCACTTCGTTGCGCTCGACCATCTCCCGGGTCATGCACACCTTCATGCTGATGCCGCCGCCCGCGCCGGCACCCAGGCTCATGCCCTGTTTGGCCAGCATGTCTTCCATCTGTTTGCGCTGCGTCGGCGGCATGCTGGCCATCTGCTGCTGCATTTGCGCCATGGCCTTGTCCATCTCGGCCGAGCCGCCCATCTTGTTGGTAATCTCCCACAGGCCGGGTTTGGTGGCCTGCGCCATGACGGGCAGAGCGGCGATCAGCAGCGCGCCGAGCAGGGCGGCGCGCAGGCCGTTCAGGGGGGAAAGCAGGGTCTGGCGCATGGGTTCTCCGGTCCGTGGTGGTGAAGCGGCAAAGTCTAGGCAGGCCATCGTCTTCCTGCAAGTGAGAAAAGTCCGGTTTTGGCGTTCAGGCCGAGGCCTGGGCGCCCAGCGCCAGCCGCGTGCTGTTCTTGACCTCTTCCATCACCGCATAGGTGCGGGTTTCGCGCACGCCCGGCAACTGCCACAGCGCGGTGCCGGCGAACTGGCGGTAGGCCGCCATGTCGGCCATGCGGATCTTGAGCAGGTAGTCGAATCCGCCGGCCACCATGTGGCACTCCATGATTTCGGGATAGACCTGCACCGCCGCCTTGAAGGCATCGAACACATTGGGCGTGGTGCGGTCCAGCAGCACCTCGACAAACACCGTCATGCCGGCGCCCAGCTTGAGCGGGTTCAGGCGCGCCTCGTAGCCCAGGATGTAGCCGTCGCGCGTGAGGCGCTGCACGCGTGCCAGCACGGCCGTGGGTGACAGCGCCACGGCCTCGGCCAGTTTGAGGTTGGCGATGCGCCCGTCCTGCTGCAGCAGGTACAGGATTTTTAGGTCGAGGCGATCGAGATCGGCGGGAAGTGCGCTCATTCTGGTGAATTATCCGGCTTTACGGACTGAATTTAGCGTGAAATTCGGCTGGGTTGCAGACAACATGGGGACATTCACCGTTTTCAGGAGTTTTGATGAAGCGCCAGCCCTGCCTGCCTCCGCCCTGCCGCCCCGAGGCCGCCATCGTGACCGGGCATCTGCAGCAACTGGACGGCGCCCTCGACTGGGCTGCAGCAATGCAGCAGGCGCTGCCCTGGGTTCAGGCCGTACGCGACAAGCCGCCGCCCTTCTGGGCCATGGAAAGCCTGCTCAGGGAGTACCCGATCAGCAGCAACGAGGGCCTGGCCCTGATGCGGCTGGCCGAAGCCCTGTTGCGGGTGCCAGACACCGAGACCGCGATTGCGCTGACCGCCGACCAGCTCGGCCGGGCCGACTTTGGCGGTGCCAGCGACGCACCGATGGCGCGGCTGTCGGCCTCGGCGATCGCCCTGTCGAAAAAGTTTCTGCCCGGCGACGGACAGGGCAGCCTCATGAGCAGGCTGGGCGCGCGCACCGTGGTGGCGGCCACCCTGCGCGCGGTGCAGTTGCTGGGCCGGCAGTTTGTGCTGGGCCAGGACATCGGCGAGGCGATGAAGGAGGCCGACGGCGCCAGAAAGGCGAGGGCCGGCCTGCGCTTCAGTTTCGACATGCTGGGCGAAGGCGCGCGGACCGCTGCCGATGCGCAACGCTACCTGGCCAGTTATGAGGATGCCATCCAGTCAATAGCTGCCCGCGCCGATGCGCAAAGGGCGTGTGAAGAAAACGACGGCATATCGATCAAGCTCAGCGCGCTGCACCCGCGTTATGAGGATGCGCAGCATGCGCGGGTGCTGGCCGAGCTGGTGCCGCGCGTCTGGGGCCTGTGCGAGCTGGCGGCGCGCGCCAACATCAGTCTGACCATAGATGCCGAGGAGGTGGACCGGCTGGAACTGTCGCTGGCGGTGTTCGAGGCCCTGGCCGGGCGCGTCGCGCAGCAGCAGCCGCAGTGGCGCGGCTTCGGACTGGCGCTGCAGGCCTACCAGACGCGTGCGCTGGACCTGGTGACCCACGTGATCGCCGTCGCGCGCAGGCACCGGCTGCGCCTGATGTGCCGGCTGGTCAAGGGCGCTTACTGGGACTCGGAAATCAAGCGCGCGCAGGAGCTGGGTTTGCCGCACTACCCGGTGTTCACGCACAAGCAGCACACCGACATCTCTTACCTGGTCTGCGCCCAGGCGCTGCTGGACGCACCGGATGCCATCTATCCGCAGTTTGCCGGACACAACGCGGGAACGATGGCGGCCATCATCCAGATGGCGTCCCGCCACGCAGTGCCCTTTGAGTTACAGCGCCTGCACGGCATGGGCGAAGGGATTTACCGCGAAATCTCGCGGAAACCCCTCCGGGATGCCTTGACGCTCCCCCCCTCCCTGCCTCCCCCTGCAGGGGGAGGAGCTGCACCCTGGCAGCCGTGGGACGTTCCAGTACGTGTCTACGCCCCGGTCGGCGCGCACCGCGACCTGCTGGCTTACCTGGTGCGGCGGCTGCTGGAAAACGGCGCCAACTCCTCATTTGTGCACCAGCTCGCCGATACGTCCATCGGCATGGACCGCTTGCTGGGTTCGCCGCTGCGGTTGGCGCCTGAATCGTCGCTGCCACTGCCGCCGGACCTGTACGGCCCCAGCCGCCGCAACAGTGAAGGCCTGGACCTCACGGTCGAGCAGATGCGCGTGCCGCTGCTGGCCGCGCTGGCCGTCACGCCGCTGCCGGTGCTGCCGGAATTCGATGCCAAATCTGTCGCCAGCCCTTTGGCGACAGGGGTGAGCAGCTATCAAAAGTGGAGCAACACGGCCGTGGCCGAGCGCGCTGCCGTGTTGCGGCGCGCCGCCGATGCATTGCAGCAGCAGATGCCGCGTTTCTGCGCGCTGCTGGTGAAAGAGGCCTTCAAGACCTGGGGCGATGCGGTGGCCGAGGTGCGCGAGGCCATCGATTTCCTGCGCTACTACGCGAATGAAGCCGAACGCATCATGGCGCCGGTTCAACTGCCGGGGCCCACCGGTGAAACCAATGCGTTGCGGCTGCGCGCGCGCGGCGTCTGGGTCTGCATCAGCCCCTGGAACTTCCCGCTGGCGATTTTCACCGGCCAGGTCGCCGCCGCGCTGGCCACCGGCAACGCGGTGCTGGCCAAACCGGCCGAACAGACGCCCGGCGTGGCCTGGGAGGCGGTGAAACTGATACACGCCGCCGGTGTGCCCGAAGGCGCGCTGCAACTGCTCCACGGCCCGGGCGACACCGTGGGCGCGGCGCTGGTCGCGGCGCCCGGTATCGCCGGGGTGGTGTTCACCGGCTCCACCCAGGTCGCAAAAATCATCCAGCGCGCCCTCGCGGCGAAAGACGGGCCGATTGTTCCGCTGATTGCCGAGACCGGTGGCATCAACGCCATGCTGGTCGACAGCAGCGCCTTGCCAGAGCAGGTGGTCGATGCGGTGGTGCAGAGCGCCTTCCGCTCGGCCGGCCAGCGCTGCTCGGCGCTGCGCCTGCTGTGTGTGCACGAGGCGATTGCCGACAGCGTGATCACGATGATCCGGGGCGCCTTGCAGGAACTGGTCGTGGGTGATCCGGCAGAGCTGGCCACCGACCTCGGTCCGGTCATCGACCGCGCGGCCTTTGACACCATCCAGCAGCAGTTGCACGACTTGGGTTTTGCATCAAATACGCCTCCAGCCCCCGCCGGAATTGGGAAGGCAGCTATCGATTCAGTAGCAAACCTGGTGCTGCCCGCCGCCTTTGAAGTCGCCAGCGTCAGCCAGGTGAAGGCCGAAATCTTCGGCCCCGTGCTGCAGATCGTGCGCTGGTCGGGCGACCCCGCCGCCGTGATCGACCAGATCAATGCCCTCGGTTACGGCCTGACCCTGGGCATCCAGACGCGCATCGATACGCGCGCCCAGGCGCTGGCCGCAGCGGCGCATGTGGGCAATATTTACATCAACCGCAACATGATTGGTGCGGTGGTTGGCGTGCAGCCTTTCGGCGGCGAAGGGCTGAGCGGGACCGGCCCCAAGGCCGGCGGCCCGAACTACCTGGTGCGCTTTTGCGCCGAGCAGACCGTCACGGTCAACACCACGGCGGCCGGCGGGAATGCGGCCCTGCTGGCGGGCTGAGCCGGGCGGGGCTCAAGCCGGCTGGCTGTCCGGCGCCGGCTGCAGGGTCTGGATGAACGCTTCCAGTTCCTCGATCGGCAGCGGCTTGCAGAACAGGTAGCCCTGGAAACAGTGGCAGCCGTGGCGCGCCAGGAAGTCGCGCTGGGCGTGGGTTTCCACACCTTCGGCCATCACACCCAGGCCCAGGCTTTGGGCCAGGCCGATGATGGTGCGCGCAATCGCGGCGTCGTTGGGATCGGTCAGCACGTCCTTGACAAAGCTGCGGTCGATCTTGAGCTGGTCCAGCGGCAGGTACTTGAGGTAGGACAGGGCGGAATAACCGATGCCGAAGTCGTCGATGGACAGCGTCACGCCGGCATCCTTGAGAATGCCCATTTTGGCGATGGTCACATCCATGTCGTTGGCCAGCAGGCTTTCGGTCAGCTCGAGCTTGAGCCGGTGCGCGCTGATGCCGGCGCCCGCGATGGCCGCCATGACCTGCTCGACAAACTCCGGATGCCGGAACTGGCGCACGCTGACGTTGATGGCGATGCTGAATTTGCGGGTTTCCGGCCGCGTGGCCCACTGGCCCAGCTGGGCGCAGGCGGTATCCAGTGCCCACTTGCCCAGCGGCAGGATCAGCCCGCTTTCCTCGGCCTGGGTGATGAAGTCATCGGGCGCCACCAGGCCGCGTTGCGGGTGCTTCCAGCGCACCAGCGCCTCGACGCCGACCATGTGGCCTTCGGGCCCGACCTGGGGCTGGTAATACAGCACGAACTCGTGGTTGCGCAGGCCCTGGCGCAACTCGCTGGTCAGGGCCGCATTGGCCGTGGCCACCGCCTGCATGCCGGGGTCGAAAAAGCAGATGGTGTTGCGGCCCGCCGCCTTGGCCTGGTACATCGCCAGGTCGGCCTGCTTGAGCAGCTCGCCCACGCTTTGCTGGTGCTGGGTCACCAGCGTGATGCCAATGCTGCAGGTGCCGTCGTAGTCGTTGCCGGCCAGGTCGCAAGGTTCGCACAGGGCCGCCAGGATCTTTTGCGCGACCACCCGGGCGCGCTGGCTGGCGGCCTCGCGGTCGTCGCCGAGGTCCTGCAGCAGCACCACGAACTCGTCGCCACCCAGGCGGGCCACGGTGTCGCGCAGCCGCACGCATGAGTTCAGGCGCGCCGCGACCTGCTGCAGCAACAGGTCGCCGGTGGCGTGGCCGCGCGTGTCGTTGAGAATCTTGAAGTTGTCCAGGTCGATGAACATCAGCGCGCCGGTCCGGTCCGGGTTGTCGGTGGGCTGCAGGGCCTGGCGCAGGCTGTCCATCAGCAACTGGCGATTGGGCAACTGCGTGAGCGTGTCATAAAACGCCAGGTGCTCGATTTCTTCCTCGGCCGCCTTGCGCGTGGTGATGTCGCGGGCGACCGCCACCCAGTGCGTGAGCCCGCGGCTGAAAGAGTCCACCGGCACGATGTCCAGCTCGAGCCAGAACTGGGTGCCGTCTTTTTTGTAGTTGATCAGCTCTGCGCGCACCGGCTGCGCCTGCTGCAGCGCCTTGCGGATGCGGTCGAGCTCGACGCGCTGGGTGCGTTCCCCCTGCAGCAGCCGCGGCGACTTGCCCATCACCTCGTTGCGGCTGTAGCCGGTATGCCGCTCAAACGCGTCGTTGACAAACACGATGCGCGGACCCGGGGCGTCGATCGGGCCGGCCTCGGTGATCAGCACCAGGTCGTTCAGGCGGGAGATGCTGGTCTGCAGCAGCAGCAGCTGTTCCTGCGACTGGCGCCGTTCGGTGACGTCGCGCAGGTACAGCGCCAGCCCTTCCTCGAACGGGTAGACCCGCAACTCCAGCCATTTCCGGGCAATCGGGTAGAAAGCCTCGAACTCCTGGTGGCTGGCGTTGCCGAAGGCTGCCGTCAGGTTGTGGCGCAACTGCGCGCCGCCGTCTTGGTCCAGCGCATCCCAGATCGGCAAGCCCAGCAGCGCGGCACCGGACTGGCCGAGCAGCCGTTCGCTCTCCGGGTTCAGGTAGGTCAGGCGGCCTTCACGGTCCACGGTGACAAAGGCGTCATGGATGCTGGCCAGTGTCGTGGCCAGACGCATGGTCAGGCTTTGGGCCTCCTGCTCGGCGTGTTTCTGGCTCGTCAGGTTCCGGATCACGCCAGAGACGTGGACCACCGCGCCGGCCGTATCGCAGACGACCTCGCCCAGCGCCCGCACCCAGAGGCGGCGGCTGTCGGTGGTCACGACCTGGGCTTCCTCGTCAAACGCCGATCCCTTATCGAGGCAGGCCGACAGCACCGAGGCCATGCGCTCGCGCCATTCGGGCGCAAAAATCCCGGGCAAATCTTCCCAGGCCAGGTGCTGCGCGGGTGGCCTGCCGAGCAGCGCGGCCAGTTGGGCCGACCACAGCAGGCGGCGCCCGGGCATCTGCAGCACCCAGCTGCCGGCACCCGCAGCGCGCTCGAGCAGCTGCAGCAAGTCAGGCGGGGGACTCGGTCCGTCCAGCTGCTGGCTGAACAACACGTCCTGGCGCACAAGGGGAGAAGTCTGCGGCATAGGGGACAAAAGGTAACATGCGCGCCCGCCCTTGAGCGCTGCCGCGAATGCCCGTCAGGGTGTCGGACGTTGGCTCCGCTCCTGCTGCAGCGCACTGTGGAGCTGCTCCAGCGCGCTCACGCAGTCGAGCACCACGGCCTGCACCAGGCTGGCCGACAGTTCGGCCGAGTGGTGAGGCAGGTCGGGCAGTTCCCCGAGGCGCTCACCCACGCTGTGGATCAGGCGCGCCCGCACCGCTTCAAACATCACGTCCCAGTCGTCGACCCCAATGCTCACGCGCGCCCCCGGCTTGGCTTCGGGGCGGACGGCGGCGACCTCCGGCCACCGCAGGCCCTCGGCTGCCGTGCCCTTGCCCTTGGGCAGGGTCAGCGCACCGGCAGGAGCAGGCTGCGTGGTGCTGGTGACGGAAATGGAGGGCATGGAGCCTCTGTGCTAAGGGATTGGCGATGATGGGCCGGGGTGTCGCGGGATGTGTCTCCACGCATGCGCCCGTTTCCCCTTGTAGAGATTCCGAAAGCCGGCGTCCGTGCGCTAACGCACAGAGGCGGGGCTTCAAAAGCTGCAGTTCGGGGAAAAGAGAAAGATCCGGCGCGCTTGTTGCTCCGCGGCAACGTGGCACGGCTTTACCCGAGCAAGACCTGGTAGGTGCGGCGGTCGAACGCATAACAACCGCAGGCTGCCGCTTCCAGGCCGGCCCGGTTCAGCACCGTGAGTTCGCCGCGGTGGTACTCGATGAGGCCGTCCTTTTGCATCTGGCTGGCGGCCGCCGTCACGCCGACACGCCGCATGCCCAGCATGTAGGCCAGAAACTCGTGGGTGACGTGAAAGCTGTCGGAGTGCGCGCGGTCCTGGCTCATCAGCAGCCAGCGCGCCAGCCGCTGGCCGATCAGGTGAAAGCGCAGGCAGCCGGCCGACGCGGCCTGCTGGGCCATCAGGACATACACATACTGTTTGAGGCCACGCTGCAGTGCCGGGCTGCCGGCCAGCGTTTGCGTGAAGGCCGCCGTGTCCATGCGCCAGGCCGCGCCCACACCCTGCACCAGCGCGCGCCAAGGCGCCTGCTTCACGCCGAGCACCAGCTGCGCGCCCAGCATGCCTTCGCGCCCGACCATCCCGACTTCGACGCCCGGGCTGCCTTCGACCAGGGTCACCAGCGAGATGAAACCGTCGGTTGGGAAAAAGACGTGGTGCGTGGGTTGGCCCGGCTCGCACAACACGTCGGACAGCGCGAGCTGCACCGGTTCGCAGGCGGCCAGCAGGCGCTTGCGGTCGCGCGCGGGCAGGCGCTCGATCAGGTGATTTTCGACAGGGGCCATGAAGGCTCTCCGGTGAGTGGCGCACCCCTGGCGGGGAAGAGGTCGAGCCGCGCTACTGTCGAACCAGTTCAAGTCGGTGCCCCAGTATGCGCCAGAAAAACTATCCATCGCTGCTCGGGGCGATTGACAGCCGCAGACAGGTGCTCAGACGGCCATCCGGTCGGGCAGCAAGCGGTCGTACTCGCGCTTGACCACGGCATAACATTCGCAGGTGCGCTTCTCCAGTCCCGGGCGATCGATCACCGTGATGCGGCCGCGCGCATAACGGATCAGGCCCAGGGTTTGCAGCTTGAGCGCGCTTTCGGTGACACCTTCGCGGCGCACGCCCAGCATGTTGGCGATCAGTTCCTGGGTCATCACCAGTTCGTTGCCCTGCAGCCGGTCCAGGCTCAGCAGCAGCCATCGGCACAGCTGCTGGTCCAGCGAATGGTGGCGGTTGCAGACGGCGGTTTGCGCCATTTGCGTGATCAGGGCCTGGGTGTAGCGCAGCAACAGGTGCAGCACCGGCGCGCGCTTGAATTCCTCCTTGATGGCCTCCGCCGGCAGGCGGAAGCCCCGGCCTGCGCTTTGCACCACACCGCGGCTGGGCGTGGATTCGCCGCCCATGAACAGCGAGATGCCGACCACGCCTTCGTGGCCCACCACGGCAATTTCGGCGGAGGCGCCGTTTTCCATCACATACAGCAGCGAAACAATGGCGGTGGTGGGGAAATACACATGGCTGAGGGTGCTGCCGGACTCGTAGACCACCAGACCGAGCGGCAGATCGACAGATTCGAGCTGGGGCAGCCAGCGCTGCAAATCGGCATCCGGCAAGGCCGCCAGCAGCTGGTTCTTTTTCGGGTCGGGGGAAGCGGGCATCAACAGGGGGCTCCGGGGCGGGCCGGCTTCGGACGCGCCCCTGGCAGAGGCAATGGCGCCCGGGCCAACCTGTCAGTTTAGGCCCTTGCGCATACGTTGTATGTACGCTACCGCACAAACGACCAGCGGTTTTTATCTGCGGAGCGGCCGGCCTTGCCCGTCACTTGCATGCGCTGGTGAAGCGCCGCGGCCTGCTTCCGGGCTAAGACCGCAAGGGCAGGCCTGATCTGATGCGCGGGTCCGGCGCGGTGATGGCCTGCGCTCGAAGAACCCGCAGGCGCCAGCGTCTGAAGGCTGGTTGCACCGATGAACTGCTTATGCCGTTAACGAATAAGACAGGGCTCGGGTAGAAGGCGGCGTCCTACATGCTGTAACGATATTCCCCCCGCGTGCTTCATGCAGAGGCTTTCTATATTTTCGTAGAACCTAAGTTTTACTCAGATACACAAGCGGATCATCTCATGAACACTGCCTTCGACCAGCTCAAGAATTTCTCCGATATCGGTGCCCTGAAACCGGCACTGCACTCGCTCTGCTCGCGCTACGGCTCGGTGGCCCGGCTTGACATCCTGGCTGCCAGCCAGGCCGGCAAACGCCAGGCGCTGTGTTTTGTACGCATGGACTCGGACGAACAGGAACGCGAGCTCATGAGCGATCTGGGTGTGGGCCGCTTTGCCGGCGATCTGGTCATGATTGTGGATCTGCACACGCCCACCCCTGTGCATGCGCACGCGCTCAAGCTGCAGGCGGCATAAACGTGTCGTCTCTCAATCCTGGCGACACCCTCAACGACATTCTTCTGGTTTCCGGTACCCGTCCCGAGATCATCAAGCTGGCCCCGGTCTACCATGCGCTGCGCGAAGCGCCATGGGCGCGTGTGTCCTGGCTGCACACCGGCCAGCATGCGGACATGGCGGACCAGATTCTGGCCTGTTTTGATGTGGTGCCCGATATCTCGCTCACGCGGGGGGGCGACAGCCTGCTGGACTTCAGCACAGGCTGCCGCCGCCAGCTCGACGCCGCGATGCAGCAGCGCGCCTGGTCGCTGGTGGTGGTGCAGGGCGACACCGAAAGCGCCTTTCAGGGCGCGCTGGCCGGGTTTTACCACCGCGTGCCGGTGGCCCATGTGGAAGCCGGATTGCGTACCTACAACCTGGCCCGGCCTTTTCCCGAAGAAGGCCTGCGCCAGATGATCAGCCGGCTCGCGCGTTTCCACTTCGCGCCGACCCAGCGCGCCCGCGTGGCGCTGCAGACCGAGGGCATTGCCGACGACTTCATCACCCTCACGGGCAACACCGTGGTCGATGCCCAGCAGTGGACCTGCGCCCACCGCGGTGTCCAGCGCCGCGTGCAGGGACGCGGCCATTTGCTGGTAACGGTGCACCGCCGCGAAAACTGGGGCCATGACGTGCAGGAGATCTGCCATGCGATTGCCGACATTGCGCAGCAGCAGCCGGACCTACAGGTGCTGTTTCCGGTCCACCTCAACCCGGTGATCCAGGGGCCGGTCAACAACATCCTGGGCGGCATCCCCAACGTGACGCTGGTGCCGCCGCTGGACTACACCGGCATGCAGCAGGCGCTGGCCGATGCCTGGCTGGTGCTGACGGATTCCGGCGGCCTGCAGGAAGAGGCACCGACCTTCGGCGTGCCGGTGCTGGTGCTGCGCGACGAAACCGAACGGCCCGAGGCCATCGAAGCCGGCTGCGCGCTGCTGACAGGCGCGACCCGCGCGGCCATCGTCAGCGAAGTCACCCGGCTCACGCAGGACACCACTGCCTGGACCCGCATGGCGCGGGCCGGCAACCCGTTCGGCGACGGCACGGCGTCGGCACAGATCGTGGCCGAACTCGAACGCAGCCTGGTTGGCGCGCCTGTGGCGCAGCCGGTCACGGCATGACCTTTTCCCGGAGTCGCATCATGTGTACTGATCTGAGAAACTTGCCGTCCCCAGCCGGCTGCGCGCCTGCGCTGGCTGTCCGCGCACGCCGTGTTTGTGCAGCGCTGCTGCTGCCCGCGGCCGCCCTGCCAGCCTGGGCCCAGCCCGTGACCGAGGGCCTGGTGCCCTCCTTCAAGGACTACCCGGTGGCCGCCGTGATGGCCAGCCTGCTGGTGCTCATCGTGCTGATCATGACGCTGTATGGCATCCGTCACTTCATGTTCACCATGAACCGCCTGACCGGCGTGCAGCGCCACCCCTACATCGACATCGCGGTGGCGCGCTGGCCCATGATCACCGTGTTCATCGCGGCCCACAACGAGGAAAGGGTGATCGCCGGCTGCATGCAGGCGCTGCTCAACACCGACTACCCGGCCGACCGCCTGAAGATCATTCCGGTCAACGACCGTTCCGGCGACGGGACGGCAGCCATCATCGACGACTACGTGGCGCGTTACCCGGGGCGCATCTCGCCCTTTCATCGCACCGGCGGGAAGGCCGGAAAATCGGCCGCGCTCAAGGATGCGCTGCATTTTGCCGAGGGCGACATCGCGATCATTTTCGACGCCGACTACGTGCCCGGGCGTGGCCTGCTCAAGCAGCTGGTGGCACCCTTCTTCGACCCCGAGGTGGGCGCCGTGATGGGCCGCGTGGTGCCCGTGAACAGCGGCGCCAACCTGCTGACCCGGCTGCTGGACCTCGAACGCTCGGCCGGCTACCAGGTCGACCAGCAGGCGCGCATGAACCTCAACCTGATGCCGCAATACGGCGGCACGGTCGGCGGCGTGCGCCTGTCCGCCGTCGAGGCCGTCGGTGGCTGGCATGACGACACGCTGGCAGAAGATACCGACATCACCTACCGGCTCATGTTCAATGGCTGGAAAACGGTCTATACCAACCGCTCCGAATGTTATGAGGAAGTGCCCGAGGAGTGGGGCGTGCGCATCAAGCAGGTCACGCGCTGGGCCAAGGGCCACAACCAGGTCATGGCCAGGTACTGGTGGCAGTTTGCCAGCAGCCCCTACCTGACGCTGGGCCAGCGCGTCGACGGCCTGCTGCTGCTGTTCGTGTTTGTCATTCCGCTGGTGATGCTGGTCGGCTGGTGCCTGGCGCTGGGGCTGTATTTCCTGAATGCGGGTTCACTGCTGTCGCAACTGATCCCCATCTTTGCGCTGATGATCTACGGTACCCTGGGCAACTTTGCCGCCTTCTTTGAAATTGTGGTGGCGGTGCTCATCGACGGCAATCGCCGGCGCCTCAGGCTGCTCCCCTTCAACATGCTGGGATTTCTCGTGAGCTTGTTTGCGATCTCGGGCGCCGTCTGGAGCCTGATGCTGGACCGCCTGCTCAAGCGCGACATGGTCTGGGACAAAACCATCCGTTACCGCGAGCCGCAGAAGGTGGCCAAGTGATGACCGAAAGTTACCTCACCTATCTGGCGTTTGCGCTGGTCTGCCTGATCCTGCTGACGCTGCCTTTTGTCCCCGCCTTTCGTGAGTGGCGGCGCCCCACCGACCTGGAGGCGCTGCCGGTGTCTGCCAACTACACCAGCGACATCGACCACTTTGCGCGGCGCCTGCACGCGGACGCATCGGCACGGCTGGGCGAAGGCCCGGCCACCGGTTATGAGGACTTCGAGTTCCTGCCGGAAGCGCCTGATGCGCAGGACTGGAAGGGCGCCGGCAAGCGGCTGATCGCGCGCGGCAGCATCGTGGACGGGCAAGCCATCCTGAGCGAGCGGCCGCTCTACGTGCGGGGCGACCTGCAGGCCGGCGCGGAGTCGGCATTTTCGGCGGTGTACGCCACCGGCGATATCGCGCTCGGCGCCCAAAGCGAGATCCACGACTGGGCCCATGCCGACGGCGTGTTAAGCCTGGGCCGCAACGGCATCGCCTTGAGGCGGGTGTCGGCCGGTGAGGCCATCACGCTCGGCAATGAAACCTGGTTCGAGCGCCTTCATGCGCCGGCGCTGCATTTCGGCTCCGGCGATGAGCCCCGGCCGGAACCCTATGCCGCGGCGCCGTCCGAGGCCAGTTATGCGGAGCTGGAGGGCGCGGTGCAGCAAACGCCCCTGCTGTTCCTGGTGCGCGGCAACTGTGCCTTGCCGCCGGACTGCGTTTACCGCGGCTCGCTGGTGGTCACCGGTTTCCTGACCATCGGCATGGGCACCCGGGTCATCGGCGACATCAAGGCCCGCGAGGGCGTGAGCCTGGGTTACGGCGCCGAGGTCCGTGGCGCTATCACCTGTGAAAAACGTGTGTATGTGTTCAAGCAGGCCCGCGCCTGGGGACCGCTGGTGTCGGAAAGCGATGTGCTGATCGGCGCCGGTGCGGTCATCGGCCTGCCGGAAGCGCAGACCACCGTGACGGCCAACAACATCATTGTGGAAGACGGTGTCACCGTGCACGGCACGGTCTGGGCGCGCGAAATCGGCATGGTGAAAGCCGCATGAACTTATCCCGTTTTCTGGCCGGCTGCGCGCTGGCCACGTCGCTGATCCATCCGGCCGCTGCGGCGGCGGCGCCCGCACTCGATCTGCGCGGCTACGCCGATGCGGGGGGCGCGATCACGGTTCTGCATGGCGGCGCCTCGGCCGACCCCTACTTCGCGATGCAGGCCCTGCTGCTGGCGCATGACAACGGCATGGTGATTGCGGAGCCCGCAGAAAAATTCGCCAACTGGCTGTTGCCGCGCCAGAAACCCGACGGCACCTTCGACCGCTTTTGCCGCGATGCCGCGAAAAACTGGACGGCCTGCCAGAGCGCCGACGCCGATGACTCGCTGCTCGCCATGTGGATGCGCCTGCTGGAAACCATGCCGGACAAGCTCGCCAAAAACCCGGCCTGGCAAAAAAGCCATTCCGTCAGCCAGGCGTCGCTGGCGCATCTGTTCCAGCCTTCGCGCGGGGTCTACATGGTGTCCCCGCTGGTGTTGCACGGCTTGTTCATGGACAACCTGGAAGTCTGGTCGCTCAAGATGCACAGCCGCCAGCCGGCCCAGCGTGCCGAAGCGGGCAAACTGGCGCGCGCCATTCATGCGACCTTCTGGAATCCGGTGGACAAGCGTTTCCTGGTGTCCACCCAGCTCGAACAGCGCGCGCAGAAACCGGCGTTTTATCCGGACCACGTCGCCCAGATTTTTCCGCTGCTGGTGGACTTTCCGCTGCTGCCTGCAGACGCCAGGCAGCACTACCGCGCCTGGATGCAAGAGCACCGCAGCGAATGGCTCAATCACGGCAAGGCCGACTATCCCTGGGGCCTGCTGGCCGTACTGGCCCTGCGCCAGGACGACAAGGCCACGGCCAGTTGCTGGCTGCGCGAAGCGGCACCCTTGCGGCACTCCGCGCGCTGGGCCGTGACCGATGAAACCGCCTACCAGCTGCTGGTGGGCAAGGGCCTGGGCGCGGCCGACGCTGCGGCCCGCTGCACCTGAGCCAGCGCGACCCGCGCCTCCCGCCTGCCCCAAATACCACCGATTTTTAGAGGAAGTTTCCATGTCCCGAACCACTCCCCTGCTTGCCCTGGCGGCTTGCCTGCTGCCCCTTGCGTCTGCTCTGGCCCAAACCCAGACGACTGTGCCCAACCAGGTCGGCATGGCGACGGCGCCGCCCGCCGCTGAAGGCGCCGCGCCCCACCGCAGCCTTGAACTCAGTGCCGGTGCGCAAAGGCTCACCGGGGGCTTCGGCAACTGGCGCGACCTGACGCTGCGCGGCACCTACGGCGCCGGCGCGCACGTGTTGCAGGGCGAACTGTCGCAGCACCATCGGTTCGGCCAGTCCGGCACCTTTGTGGGGGTAAGCGATACCTACACCTTCAACCCCGACTGGTATGGGTCGGTGGCGCTGGGTGTGGGTGACGGTGCTTTTTACCTGCCCAAGTCGCGTGTGGATGCGACGCTGTACCGCAAGTTTCTCCCCGCGCGCAACCTCGTCGGTTCGGTGGGTGTGGGTTACTACGACGCACCCACTGGCTACACCGACCGCAGCGTGTCGCTGGGCGCTGCCTA